>CAZQNF010000034.1:0-8535 GCA_964594675.1 uncultured Gammaproteobacteria bacterium
CGATAACCCTGCCTAGCTATAATCTCTTCGTTAAGACTATACACGACTGGCGCGAAATTCGTAAAAATTTTAACGAATCACTGTCCATTCTTTACTGTGCGACCGCCGAAACAACTTGTTGCCCAATGCATTTGCCGTCCACAAAAAGATAAGTCTGGGCCAGCCAATGCTGTGGGCACGACGCGAAGTATGATAAACAAATAATTTTTTATTAACTCTGGTTTTCCCCACTTTTGATAAGCGCTCAAATAAATCATAATCTTCTCCAGCCACAAACCGCTCATTAAAACCACCCAATTTTTTAAAAACTTCAGAGCGAATCATCTGAAACTCGCCAGCCGCGGCTCCCACGTGTAAAAAATTATTTAAAACTAAGTACATAACATTCACCCAGAAAAAAAAGAATTGGTCGGCAAAAGTTTTATATTCTGGCAAAACTTTAATATATGGCGCTAGAGCGACTAATTTTTTATCTATATCAAAATCCCTAAGTGCCCGATCCACAAAAACATCAATATCTTTTATAATCACGTCAGCATCTAAAAAAACATAATAATTACCAGCTGCTTTAGACGCTCCCAAGTTCCTCCCCAAAGCAATGGTCTGGCGCTCCCCAGTGGCATTCTCTACCACTTTAGCCGCGTACCGGCGCGCAATACGCAAAGTAGCATCGGTACTACCGCCATCAGAGACAATAATTTCAAAATTGCAGATAGTTAACTTTTTGAGTGACAGTAACGTGCGTTCCAAAATTTTCTCCTCGTTAAGAGTAGGAATAATAAACGAAATGGTATCATTATATTTTTTCATACGTAAGCTTGCGTTTCGCGAAGGTAGCTATACCTAAAAATAAGCTAACAACCGCTATAATAAATAACACCTTAAACGAACCCGGAATTAAAACATAAATATTGCCAAACGTATAGCCTATAAAAACCAAAAACAGCGCCCACACTAAGCCGCCAGCCAAATTAAACACTACGTATTTTTTAAAAGATACTTTCAGCATTCCAGCCACAATAAGAATGGGAAGCGCCAAACCAAACCCCATGGTAAGTTTTGAAATAAATAAAATTTTACTTTCGTGATGCCTTAATTTATCTTCAATTTTAAAAACTACCTCTGGAGTAATCTTAAAAAATTTTCCGTACTTAAGCACCGCTTTACGCGCACCAAAATATCCGAACATATACCACATAACATCTGCGACAAAATCACCGGCCACCAACGCTACGTACATCGGAAAAAACTGCAGTTTTCCAATATGGAATAAGAATCCTGCAGTCATCATAACTACCGGGCCCTCGACAAACGCTGCCGCAAAAACCAAAATATACCGAGAAAACCCAGCAAAATCAGCTAAATAGGTTAAAAAATGCGGCATAATAGGCTAAAATAGGTTAGAATACTTTAAATTTTCTATAACAAAAAATTAGCAGTTTTAAACTCTTTGAGAAATATACCATTTAACGACCAAAAAACAAAAATCGGAAAGTTAAGAATTATTTTTACCTTTTTACCTTCCTTGTTATACTAGAACATATATACTTTAAAACTATGAACACATTTATTATTTGGGGCGCGCAATATCTCATTTTTTTAATTGCCTTAGCGGCATTTTTATTCTGGCTGCAACAAAATACCCGAACCAAAAAAGAAATTTTTATATACGCCATAATAACTTTTGTACTTATTTATGCGACAGCCAAGCTTGGTGGATTTTTATACAATAACCCAAGGCCATTTGTCGATGGACATTTTACACCGCTTATCGCCCATAAAGCAGATAACGGATTTCCATCCGATCACACTTTGCTGGGAGCAGCTGTTGCAAGCATATTCTTTATTTACAAAAAACCACTGGGAATCGTACTCCTAGGCACGACTACCATCATGGGCATCTGCCGAGTAGCGGCCGGAGTCCATCACGCAACCGACATTATCGGGAGCGTTATTATTGCGACGACCGTTACCTCTTTAACCCACACCTATATACTACCAAGAATTCGAAAATACTTTCATCACGCTTAACATAAACCACAGCTTTTTCTAACCCAAGTAACTTATAAAAAATTCGCCGTTTTACCGGCGAATTTTTATTTATTTTTTAGCTTTTGGTTTTTTCTTTTCTCTTCCTTGTTTAGCATTATTGCCTTTGGCCATACAATAAATAATTAAATATTAAAATTTTTTATTTTTTAAAACTTTTTTGCGCTTTACGGGAAGAAGAACATTCTCCGCAGTAATACGAATGAGTTGCAATAACCACTCAGCATCTTCAATTTTTTCTTCCGGAATTAGCATTGACGGTTTAGCGCCTTTATAGGCTGGAGCTTCTTCATAAAATTCTCCCACAAATATTTTTCCCGCGGGAGAAATTTTTACAAACAAGCGATCGTCGCAAACCAACGCTACAACTTTTTCATCGCAGTACAGCGCATACTCGCCAAACATCTTGCGCGCCGTTACACCAGGCAACTCGGCCAGCTGATCAAGCAAATACGTAATGGTGGAAGGTTGTGTTGACATACTATACTACAAACTCAAAGGCACTTCAATAAGTAAAATTTCACAGTTTTCCACCGCGTTTAAAATTATATCTGACGCGCCAGAAATTTCCAGAGCATCACGGCGATGAAACTTGGCATCATTAATCTCAACATCCCCATCGACGACAAAAATATACAGCCCATTTTTATCGGATTTACACGAATAACTCACACTCTTTTTAGCATCAACAATCGCTCGTGAGATAAAAGCATCCTGGTGAATGGTAAGTGCATCTTTGACATCGCTTGTGTCGGGAGCAACAAGCAACTGAACAGCATTCTTTTTTTCACCGCTGCGAAAAGATTTTTGGGCATAACGCGGTACAACACCTGAACTCCGGCTTTCGATCCAAATCTGGAACAATTCTAGTTTCTCCGTTTTAGATGCATTATATTCCGAATGTTCTACCCCGCTTCCGGCCGACATTACTTGCACGTCACCAGCAGGCACAACACCGCTGTTATTCATACTGTCCTTATGCGCGACTGCTCCCCTGGTTACAATCGTAATAATTTCCATGTCCGCGTGGCTGTGAGTATCAAAACCCGCACCTGGTTCGATAATATCATCGTTAATGACACGCAAACTCCCAAAACCCATGCGCGAACGGTCAAAATATTCGCCAAAGCTAAAACTATAACGTGTATGCAGCCAACTGTATTCACCCTTTCCTCGTTCATCTGAACGATAGATTTTTTGCAACATACACAAAATATTTTTTGAAAATTATTTTTTAATGACCACGGCTTTACACCCACTTTAAAACAAGGCAACCTACATTCTGGCCAAGATGCAGTTTTGATTTGCAAGTTATGCTGACGCAAGAAATCTGAAAATACTCTGCATTTCACTATCGATAGCAAATTGCTGACCGAATTTATCTTCGTGCGCTTGCCTAATGACTCCAATCGCGATAAAAAAATCTGTTAGAGCTAATATTTGTTCCGAATTTCTTTCAAGGAAACACATTCTCCTCAAAACCTCACCATTAAAAGTAGCAGGAGCTGGCTCTAGCGCTCCCAGATATAACATGGCGTCAAATACATGTACACCCTCTAATTTTTTTGCTAAATCAGGGGTAAGAAGACTTTTTATTGCATTCTCAAACTGTTCTAAGGTTGGGTTATTGCCTAACAGGTCCTTTAAATTGCCCAGTTTAAGATGATCCATATTTTTTAAATTCAGATGATACAGCCGCCATCAAAATTTTTACATTTTACAAAAGTTAAATAATCAGGTTGTTTCTTCTGATTATTCACGTGCGGAGAGGGGGAGATTCGAACTCCCGAGGGATTTGACTCCCTGCAGCTTTAGCAAAGCTGGACGATAGACCACTCTGACACCTCTCCAGATGTGATTGATTTGAGCGGAGAGATAGAGATTCGAACTCTAGAGGCTCTTGCGAGCCCGGCAGTTTAGTAAACTGCTGCCTTAAACCACTCGGCCATCTCTCCAAAATTTATACACCCAGAATTGTAACAAAACCACCAAAAAAGTCAACGCTGCCTTTACCCATGCGCCAAAGTAAATCCCCACACAGTTTTTACACCTTCATTTTTTAAAACATCAGCTACCGCCTGCATGGTCGCGCCAGTAGTAAAAACATCATCCACCAAAATAACGTTTTCCGGCAAATGACTTTTATTTACCACATTAAAAGCCTCTGACGTATTCTCAATTCGATCATTTTTACTTAAACGCGCCTGTTGCTGGGTATACACACCTCTTTCTACCAGATTTTCATTGTAGTTTATTTCGAGTTCCGGCAGAGCCGACAAATGGTTAAACAAAATCTGTCCAATAACATCCGCCTGGTTAAAACCCCGTTCTCTTTTGCGGCGCGGATGAAGTGGTACTGGTAAAATTGTCCACTGATGAGTAGTTAAAAAAGGATGGGTATCGCTGATTTTTTCGAGCCAATTTACAATAATCCTTTCAAACACCGGACTCGTTTCTAAAGCAAAATTATATTTTAAATATTCAATCAGCTTACTAAGCGGCTGACCATGCACATAAGTAAATAGCGAAACCACGCCATTAATCGTTCCAACACATTCAGCATGACGCGTACCAGAATAATTTTCCCGGTGGCAAGTCGGACAAAATTTCGGCTCATCTAAAACGATTTTTGAAAAACAACTTTCACACAGCCATTCTCCCTCTTTTTTACATTTTACACAATGAATCGGAAAAAGGATGTCTTTTAACTCCTGCCACCAACCCTTCATACCCTAGGGATTCCATGTAAATTTACTGACTAACCAGTTATCACCTTGTTTTAGCAAAGTTACCGTGCCAAGGAGCTGACTGTCTTTTACTACACCGGCCTTATTTTCGTTTTTAACGGCTCTGATAGCGACCTCAGCGGAAGTTTCTGACCAGTTAGTAATTTCTGTGCCGATAACTTGCGTTGTAGCCGAACTAAACGACGTAGGTTTTGCTGTCGAGGTAAGTGGTCCACTGATTTTTTTCCAGAGATCAGCGTTTACCAGGGGTTGTACTTCACGAATATTTTCAAAATTACTATCCGTAGAAAACGTACCATAGCGTTCCATAAAAATTTTTGCTAATTGACGAACCTGGTTTTGGCGAGTTTCTAGTGTCGTAGCAGGTTTAATTGGGAGTCCAGCTGGGATGGTGTTAGTAACCGGTATTGGGTTAATGCTGTTGAGGTCAAAATTGTTGCTATCGATAACCTGATTTTGGTCCGATGGTGTGCTGGTTGACGTATTATCAACTGTTACATTTTTTTTCTGCCTTAAGACAAACATGAGGGCGAGGGTAATAATAACCACCACCACAATCGCACCGCCAATGATAAAAAAAAAACGTTGTCGTAAAGGAATAGTCATAGAAAAATAAAATTAGGGATTATTTTTTTTAAAATCTTTTTTGGCCTTTTCGATATCAAGAAGCTGTTGCGGATTAGTTGTTACAATCTGATCTTCAGTGTACGAAGCTACCACTTTAATGGCGGCGTGTTTTAAACCCGCAAAAAATATGCCCTCCCCCACCCCACTTTCGAGAAGCAAATATTTTTCACTTTCCGTTAACATAAACACTTTCTGAATCAAATCAACTGATGACGGCGATTGACGCATTAAGAGCTGTAGAGCCGAGTTGGATACGATCGCCTGACCGTACTGCGAGCGCAAAAAGTCATTCACATCCTGAGTAATCGTTGTTACTCCCAAGAAGTATTTACGACAGCGTTTGACGAGAGCAAAAATAAACTTTGCGCTGTCTTCGTGTTGCATAAGCCACCAGGCTTCATCAATAACAAGAAGTCGTTTCTTCGGTTGTGAACGTACTACATTCCAAATATAATTTACTATAGCGTAAATTCCCATCGGCCGCAGCTCATCTTCCAGATCACGCACACTAAAAATGACCAATTGGTTTTTCATGTCAACATTGGTGGGCGAATTAAATAAGCCGGAAAATGTGCCTTCGGTATATTTTTTCAATTTTAAGACGAGTTCGCCGGAGCCTTCCATGCCTTCCAAAATTTCCTGCAAATCCTGCATAATCGGCGGCTGCACGTTGGTTAAGTCAACTCCCGCCACAATATCTTTTTTAGCATAGGTTTCAATAAGCGCCCGATCAAGAATCGAATCCTGCTCAACAGTAATACCACCCAACATAATTCTGAGAAGCCCTTTTACGGTAATAACTGCACCGCGAATAATATCATCCACGGAAAAATCTTTACCTGTGGGACGCGGCAAATCGAATGGATTAATTTTCCCTTCTGAAGACAGTGAAATGCTCACATATGTTCCGCCAACTGCATCCGACAAATGTTTGTATTCCATTTCCGGATCAATAACAATCCCTTCCACCCCCATCATGAGCGTACGCAAAACCTCAAGCTTAATGGCATAACTTTTTCCCGAACCTGAAGTCGCAAATACCACCATGTTGGCGTTTTGCAACGAAAAGCGATCAAACAAAATTAAACTGTTATTATGACGATTGATACCGTATAAAATCCCGTCGTCCGACGTCAATTCCGCTGAAATAAAAGGAAATGACGCAGCGATCGGACTGGAATTCATGTTAAATGAAATCGTGAGCTCATCGTTACAGAGAGGCAAAGTAGAGTTAAACCCTTGTTCGGACTGGTAAAAAACTTTGCGACTGGTAATAAGTTTGGAGCCAAAAATACCTTCAATATCCTCAGAAATCTGATCCAATTTTTCTTTGCTTTCCGCGTAAATAGTCGCATAAAATGCGAACTGAAAAAAATGCTCTACGCCTTGCGTAAGGTTATCACGTAATTCTTCTGCATCGCGCAACGCTGTCTCACGCAGGGGATCGCGCGGCGCGCCTTTCTCACGATCCGCACTGAGCTGTGCTTCAATTGCGCCTACTTTATTGCGCAGTTGTTTTAAAATAACCTCAGCTTTTACCGGATAAAAAAACATGGCCACGTCCATGGTGATAGATAAGTTGATGATCGGTGAACTCCAGCCAATCGAAATATAGCGCGGATAGGAAACCACAAAAATAGTCCGGCAAAAAATATCACCGAGCTGCAAAAAATTTGGTTCAACATTAAAAGCGGCCGGTGCAATCAGATCTCGGATTGAGACCACGCCTTCGCGGTAAACTTTCTCTTCCTCCAAACTGGTAAGCTCTTCTTGCGATTTCTCTTTAAGTTTAGTTTGTTCAGTATGTAAAAGATTGGAAGCTTTTTCGTCTTTTTGAGATATGGTCGTGGGTTTAAAAGACATAGATACAATATATAAATCACGCAACGTTCATAAAATTTTGATACTTTTTTTATTCCTGTTCTACTTGAATTGACTGTAAATTTGGGAGTTTTTCACTAAACGCAATATCTGGGTTAAACGTGGAATAGTAAAGTTCAATAAGCGCCTGGGTATCCATACGCACAATGCTGAGCCCCATACTGGAAAGCCCAGACTCAATTTGCCGTACTCGTACATCAAGATCATACTTACGTTTCATAAAACGCTCGCCTTTGAGTTTTATAGTAGTACTCGGACTCACCACTTCAGAAATCCGTGACCAAAAACTTTTCTGACGATTTGAAGCCGGGTCATAGGGCACGGTTACCAAAAATTGTTTACTCATAATTTCACCCAAGCTCACGAGTTCGGCGACAAACGATCGATAATCCGCAATTTGCGCACGCAAGAGATCATTCTGTTGCTGTTTTTCCTGTTCATAGAGTTTATCGAGGTATGGACGAATATGCAGACGGCGAGATTGAATAACAATCTGGATAGGATAATCGAGGGCATTTAAAAATGAGACATACCCGGAAATAACCGCATTTTGTTCGTCTTCATTTTTAAGCGCAAAATTAATACTTGAAACCAAAAGCACCGCCCGGAGCGTACCGTCTTTCATTACCACCGTATCATTTTTAATTTCGGCAATCGATAAAGTATGCTGGGTGGTAGTAATACTATTTTTCTTTTTCGCGGCTTGGTTATTTTTCATGTTGAATATTATTCTGGTTTATAATAGCCCCCGGTATTTACCATAAGAGACAAATCTCGGATACGCGCCCGTGAGGAAGATTTCTGAGCCGGACGAACGAGCGCAATTTCCGGAGATGGTTCACGAATAAACTCCAAGAGTTCAGCTTTCGTATAGAGTTTATTCCAAATCCGCAAACTCGGCCGCAACAAATTCTGAATAATATTCAGTAAAAAATAATGAAAAGGTTGCCCGTTAATTTTAGCAAAGGCGAGCACCATGGCAAACCCGCCAAAAATAAGGGTTAGGGCAATAAACAGTCCTGTATCCGCCAATTTAAAAAAAATAAATATGAGAAGACCGGTACACAAAAGGATAATAAACTGCCGGCTCGTAATCGGGCCTAAAATTTTATCCTCAACATCAATAAATTGTGGTACGGTAAATTGGTTCATACTATGGACGCAAAACACCTTGCATCTGAGCAATGGCTAAAAATTCTTCAAGCGATAATTTTTCCTCGCCACTCAATAC
>CAZQNF010000035.1:0-8456 GCA_964594675.1 uncultured Gammaproteobacteria bacterium
GAAGTATTCTGCTTATAACTATGTTTTCTCCAGCGCTCCTAATTATCGCTCTTGCTATTTTTATTGAAACCGGTGGCCCGATTATCTACCGAAACACTCGCGTCGGGCAAGGCGGAAAATCGTTTGCTACCCTCAAATTTCGCACCATGTACCAGGCTGACTGTACCATTGAGGGTCCGAATGGCGAATCAGCACGTGCCAAAGAAGCGGCTCTTATCAAAAAAAGTAGTAAAGCCGGTCCAATTTACAAAATTAAAAATGATCCACGAATTACCCCTCTTGGCAGATTTTTACGTGCCTTTAGCCTGGACGAATTACCCCAGTTTTATAATGTTCTAAAAGGTGAAATGAGTTTGGTTGGACCTCGTCCCCACCAGCCGCGCGAGGTGGAAAAATACGAAAAAGTTCACAAGATTGTCCTTGCCATTAAACCCGGCATTACCGGCTTGCCACAAATTTCTGGGCGCAGTAATTTAAGTTTTGACGAAGAAGTAAAACTTGATACGTTTTACATTGAAAACTGGAATTTGTGGATTGATTTCGTGATTCTTATAAAAACTCCTGTCGTTGTCATTAAAAAAGAAGGTGCGATTATATGAAGGTAGCACTTGTCCATGATTATTTAGCCCAAGATGGCGGGGCTGAGCGGGTTTTGAGCGCTCTGCACGAGATCTGGCCAGACGCGCCGATTTTTGTGTTGTTTCATGATGCCAGCAAAATCTCGACGTTCGATCCCAAAGATATTCATGAGTCCTGGCTTGCCAAAATGCCGCTCGTAAAAAAATACTACCAATGGTATTTACCCCTTATGCCCCGCGCTACCGAAAGCTATAACCTACACGAATTTGACGTGATTATTTCTTCAACCAGCGCATTCGCGAAAGGTATTATTATTCATCCCAAAACTTTACATATTTCTTATTGCCACACGCCAACGCGGTTCTTGTGGTCAAGCACCCACGATTATGTAGCCGATTTAAAATCAAATTTTTTTATTAAATGGCTTTTGCCACACCTTATATTTCGTTTGCGTTTGTGGGATAAGATGAGCGCGGACCGCGTGGACCATTTTGTTGCTAATTCGCATACGGTTAAAGAGCGGATTCATAAATATTATCGCCGTGACAGCTCGGTAATTTACCCGCCAGTTGATACGGATAATTTTTATGTTTCAAATAATATTGGCGATTATTTTGTTGCCGGTGGACGCCTGGTAACTTACAAACGCCTAGATTTAGTGGTTAAAGCATTTAATAGATTAAAACTGCCGCTCAAAATTTTTGGGATTGGACCGGAATATAATTCGCTGCGAAAAATGGCCAAAAGCAATATTGAGTTTTTGGGAAAAATCAGTGATAGCGAAAAAACGAAACTGCTGAGTGAAGCCCAGGCATTTATTTATCCGCAAGTTGAAGATTTTGGGATTACAGCAGTTGAATCGCTCGCAAGCGGTCGCCCAGTCATCGCCTACCAAGGTGGAGGCGCCACAGAAACAGTAACCCACGCCTCGAGCGGGGTGTTTTTTCACGAACAATCTTGGGAAGCAATCCTTGATGCGGTGCTCAATTTTAATCCAGGGAGCTGGAACAACCAATCTATCCGTGAAGAATCCCTCCGCTTTAGCAAAAAAATCTTTCAAGAAAAAATTAAAAATTACACTGAAGAGAAATATCAGACTTTTAAACAGAGTTTTGTCCGATAAACATTTAATTATTACAAAATAAAAAATCACTGATATAATCAGTGATTTTTTAAAATACTAATAAAGACCATCTGGAGGTGGAGATATTACTCCTCCTTCTTTAACCAACTGTTCTCTACGCTGGTTAGCTAAATCTTCAGGAGGCATATCCCCTTCTCCAATTTTTCTATCTTGAGTAATACGTGGACGCTCAACTTCAGAAGGCCTAAATGGAGGGTTTTCCATAAAAAACATTTTTTAAGAATGAATTATTTTTAACCATTGTTTCGCAGCGTTTTGCCAGATAAACTTTTCTACTTGTTGTTTCCCTTTAGCAACATAACTTTTGCTTAATGGCTCATCATTGATGATTTCAACCATGCCTTGGGTCAGACTCGCCGGGATATTCGGATTTACCAAGTATGCTGCACCATTAGTTATCTCTGGCAACGACGAACGATTGGAGGTAATAACTGGCACGCCTTGAGCCATCGCTTCCAGGACCGGAAAACCAAATCCTTCGTAAAATGAAGGATAAACAAACAGGCTACTTAAACGATATAAGGCATCTTTATCGTCTGGTTTTACATATCCTAATACTTTTATCCGGTTTTTGGCAAGTGAGGTGTTTATAAAGTTATAAACAGCCTTATTTTTCCAGCCACCAGCTCCTGCCAGCACTAAATGCACGTCGGGTGGCAATTTTGGTAAAGCAATCTCAAAAGCTTTAAGAGTCGAAAGAATATTTTTGCGTGGCTCAAAGGTTCCCAAAAATAGAATATACTTTTTGGGCAAATTATATTCTTTACGAACTTGTGACATTTCTAATTCGGTCGGGATTTTATACGATACACCCGGATATATCACGCGAATTTTCTCTGGCGAAATTTTATAAAGATTTATGATATCACGTTTCGTATTCTCAGATGGTGTAATAATTATATTGGCGCGCTCGCACTGTTTTTTAAAATTAATGAGTTTGTGCCAACATCTTTGTGAAAACGAAAAAAATTCCGAAAAAATAGCAAAGCTCAAATCATGTACCGTTAAGATCAGCTTTGTTTCACTCTTAAGGGATAAAAAATTTACATTCGGCGCAAACCATGTATCTATTTTTATTTTAGAATTTGCACGTTTAGATAGATACTTCTCCAAATAAGGATGCCCTAAAAACAAAAGTGAAAGGTTAAAAAGTTTATTGGGAATTCGAGTGCATACTATCTGTAGATTTGATTGTTCTAAAAAAAGCGAAGTTAAATTTTCCGGACCATTATAAAAGAGGTAGTAGCTATTTTCCTTATCTAACAAAAAAATCGCCCGAAGTAATTCGAGTGCATACTCCCCTACCCCAGTTCGACCCAGCAAACTAAGACTGCGAATATCAATTGCAATATTCATGTTTTAATAAATAACGAGTTTTAAATTAAAACTCTCAAAAATTATTCCTCATTACCATTACCCAATCCATTGATTTCAATTTCAGGAGTAAGCAAAATTTCTCTTAAAACTACAATCTTGCCGGGTTTAATATCAGAAAGCTTATAAAGTGTTTGACCGAGTATTTGAGACATTGTTTTTTTATCATTCAAAAAATCCCTATATCGCTGAATAAGCACTTGCACACTTACTATTTGATTTCCAAGTCTAACGCATTGTGCCACCATATCCTCAACGTCTTCTCCAGAAGATAAATCCTCATCTTCAGCCCTCACCCCTTCACCACTTGACTGTGGGCTATAAAAAACACAAGCCAATTGTGCGGTTTCAACCATCTGCAAAGCTGCATCATAATTACTTGCGATTTTTGATTTAATTAAAACCTTAAAACGTTTTACACAATATTCAGTTAAAAATTCCACAAGATCTTTTTCGCTAACATCTTCAGAAATTTTTATATAATTTTCTTCTGATTGAAAAAATTCTGTAACGAAAGTTTGTAGAAGCGGGCCAATAGTTTTATTATAAAAATCTTCTCTAGACAAACGATTTTTACGATCAGAAGAAGACTCTCCTGTTAAGGGTTTTTCTTGATTTAAACCAGCTACTTGAGTTGCTCCCATAGCAGTATCACCTGAAACATGTGTTTCCCCATCACCTCTAACGGGTCTTATAAGCATAAAACAAATCACCCAAATTAATATTATTAATGCTTAATAATAAAAGCTTTCACCTTATCTTGTCAACAATTTACTCTCCACAACTTCTTCTTGCAAACAAAATGTATCCACACTATTTTTGTCTTGGGGATTTCACAAAAAAAGTGTATAATAACTTTATCTTGTCTTTGCCGAAAAAAATTTATTCGTTATGGCAAAAAAAAATTCGTCTCCACAGCTACGCCGTTGTACGAAATGCGATAAAGTTGGCCACAACCGTTCAAGATGCCCCGAACTTAACCGCCGAAATGAACCCGCTCCCTCAATTCCTAAAAAACCCGACAACCAACCTTCCACTTCTCGGCCAAATTTTCGACCACAACCATCATCAGGCACGCGTCTCAACGGTCTGCAACTTTTTGTACACCACGTAAACTCTTTACCGCAAGAATCACGCCATTTTGTTGATCTTAAAAAAGCCAATAAAAATAACTGGGACCATATTGAGACCATTGCCCCGAGCAATGCTTCTTCACTTTTTCAGTCCTACCATCGCTCCACGTCTTCGCATCATCATATTTCTGAGTCTGTCCATACCCCTATTTCGCTTCCATCAAAAAAGAATGCTAAAAAAACTCTATCTTTCCAACCTACCATCGCTACCAAAAAATCTAAACCCCTGTCAGCGAGAATTGGAAATTTTTTCAATAAATTCACCGCCTCAAAAAAAGATGCCCTTGCCTTTTCTGAAGGCAAAAATATTACCATAACTGAAGCAACCTCAGAAAAACATAATCCTCAAACCGAATTTATTCCGGTAAATCATACCCACGCTTTTGATAATTATGCTGATGTTAGCGGTATTTTAGAACCTTTGGAAAAAGAAGAAGAAATGATTGTTACTCCAGTGATAGAAAAAATGCCGATAATTGCAAAAGCAACAGCTGCAAAATCTACCTCGTCTCAGTCAAAAAAATCAAGTTTTTCTATCAATAAACTTGCTTTGCAAATTGAAGACACTTTTCATATTGCTCAAAAAAATTCTAAGCGTATTTTACGTCGAGCGGCTTCTCCTCGATACGCTATAATTGCCCTGATTGGTGTTTTGATTATTACTCTCCCCGGACCTGCTAAAACGTATTATAGCAGTTTACAATCTACCAAAAATAAAGTAGTAGAAAATGGTACAGCCGGATTTATGGCCCTCCAAGATTCCGCAGCATCGCTCATGAGTGCAAATATGTTTGCGGCTGCCACTTCTACCAACCAAGCACTTGCCAATTTTAATACCGCAATATCGGTTTTAGAAAATGAGCATCATATTATCCAAAATATCGCTAGTGTTGTTCCCGTACTTGGAAGCGAAGTAAAAAGTCGGCAAAATTTACTGCTGGCTGGCCAACAAATGGCGCTCGGGAATAGCTATTTACTGGAAGGTTTTGCGGCCGCGAGCACAAACGAAAAAAATACCACAACTACCCTAACGCAGCGACTTGATCTCGTTACTCGCTCGCTTGACGCGGCTCTCCCCAAATACCACCAAGCGCTCGATAATCTTAATACTGTAAAGCCAAGCAGCTTGCCAGTGGATATGCAGCAAACTTTTCAGGAATTTACCGGCCTATTCCAGATTTTTGTTCATGATTTAGAAAGCCTGAACGATCTCAGCAAATCCATGAAAGAGATCTTTGGCGGCAACGGCTTTCGGCGCTACTTGCTTATATTTCAAAATCCGCATGAAATTCGCGCAACTGGTGGGTTTATGGGTAGTTTTGCTATCTTAGAAATGAAAGATGGGGCGATTCAAAAGCTGGAAGTTCCACCAGGCGGAGCTTATGATTTACAAGGCCAGCTTGATGAATATTTAGAGCCACCAACTCCACTCCTTCTTACTAACGCACGTTGGGAATTTCAAGACGCTAATTATTTCCCTGATTTCCCAACCAGCGCTGAAAAAATTCTGTGGTTTTATCGCCATAGCCGCGGCGTTACAGCTGACGGCGTGATCGCCATTAATTCTACGGTTCTCGAGCGTCTCTTGGGCATCATGGGTCCCATTATGAATACTGAACGTGGCCTTACCTTAACCAAAGACAACGCTGTTCCGCTTTTACAACAACTCATCGAGAAAGGTCCTGAGAAAAAAACTAATACTCCCAAAGCAATTCTCGGCGAGCTGGCACCGCAATTTGTTGATTACTTAAAAAATTTACAGATAAAAGATCTCATGCCAGTCTTGACGAACCTAAACGAAGCTCTGTCTTACAAAGAAATCCAGGCCTATTTTACTGACCCAACTACCGAATCTCTTATTCGTTCGTTTGGTTGGGGCGGGCAAATTCTCCCAACTATAGACAACCAAGATTATTTAACGGTCGTAAACACCAACATTCAAGGGCAAAAAAGCGATGCCAAAATTGCGCAAAGCATCACTCACCAAGCAGTTATAGCTGATGATGGGACGATAACTGACACTGTTATTATTTCTCGAGTTCATTCTGGTGCAAAAGATACGGAATTTTATGGCGCACCCAATATTGATTACTTGCGCGTATACGTACCCGAGGGCAGCACTCTTATTTCTGCGACTGGTTTTAGTAAACCCTCAGATAACAATGCTCGTGTACCAAAAAATTGGTCCAAACAAGATGAGCTGCTTGCGCAAATAGCGGCGACTGCTCATATCGATCCACTCAGTAACACACTAATCACAAGCGAATCTGGAAAAACAAGTTTTGGTAATTGGTTGGTTACTGAACCTGGAGAAACTTCCACCGCAGTTTTAACCTATCAATTGCCATTTCATTTCTCATCTGAATCAAATAAGACCAGCTCTTTTAAACAATGGCAAAAAATATTTTATACCACCCAATCAGTAGCTCGTTACCAGCTGATAGCGCAAACTCAATCCGGAGTTAAATCTACGTTTGAAAGTCAAATTATTTTACCAAAAAATTGGAAAATGGTTTGGCAAAACGGAAAAAACATTGAGCTTGCTGCCAACGGTATAACCATCACATCTTCCGCGTTTAATACAGACAGCATCTGGAGTTTAGCGGCTACAAAATTATAATTTGTCCTTAATCCAACCTTTTATGAGCCATACACCTGAATTTTCCGCTCGAGAACTCCCTCCGACACCTAAAAAAACTAAGACAAAAAGAGCTTTTGGCGCCAGTATGAGCGCAACACAAAAATCAGCTATCGATAAACGTCTTACCTCTATTTATGCTGACGAAAATGGCCAACTGCCTAACATGCACCGCTTTGATATTAAAAAAAGTTATACCTGGCTCAAACGATTGGCTTTTGTTCTTATTTTTGCAGCTGTAGTTGTAGCCACTGCTTGGGCTGGCGCCTGGTTTTTCCCCGGTAAAAACGTTCGTGGTAGTGAAATTGAACTCAGCCTCATTGGAAAAAATGAAGTGATAGAAGGAGCGCCGTTTACTTACACTATTCAATACAAAAATAAGCAGAATAAAAATCTGGTAAATCCAACGATTCAAATTACTTACCCCGCTGGTTTTATTTTTTCATCGAGCTCTCTCCCCTCTACCAATTCTGATCACACCGAAATGAAACTGAGTAATATTTTACCCTATCAATCTGGTTCCTTTACGGTTAGCGGCACTGTCTGGGGCAATTCCTCAAACCCATCTTCTCTGAAAGTTACTCTTAATTATGGCTTAGAAAATATTCTTTCCACCTTCCAAACACAAGCCAATTTTCCTATAACCCTCAACAACTCACTATCACTTTTAACGATCAATGGCCCTACCCAAGCTAACGTTGGAAGCGAAGTGCAGTATACTTTTTCGTTGACACCGATAAATAATGCAGGCCTCGGTAAGTTAACCCTCTCCCTCATTCTTCCTCCACAATTTTCTCTCACTACTTCTACGCCCAGTTTAACCACAGATGGATATTGGCCAGCATCTCCTACTTCGACTGTTACCAGTACTTTTAGCATAAAAGGTAAATTTACTGAGCCTATAGATCTTTCGTCGTTAGAAAATGTATTTTATATCTATTTAGCCGATAAAAATAAAAATGAACTAGAAAGCCAAACTGTCAAGACCACAGCGGTTAAAACACCAATTGCCCTTAGCCTTTCCGTTAATGGTAGTAGTGATGCTGTTCAAGCTGGGCCAGGAGATTCTCTTAATTTTTCTATAAACCTTAAGAACGCGAGTGATAAAGCTCTTACCAACGCCACAGTTCGTCTTTCGCTCGATGCGCCATCGGTGCAAAATAAAAGCTTGCTTAACTGGGCACAAATTGTAGATAAACTAAATGGCGATATTGTCGGCAAACAAATAAACCCGACTCTGCGTAACGGAACTATTACCTGGGATAAAAAGCAGTTTGCTAGTTTAGGCCAACTTAAACTCGACCAAGAAGCAACTTTTCAACTGAGCTTGCCGATCAAAGATGCCAGTCTCATCGCTCTGGAAAATGTGATAGGTAATGAAATTAAAGTGAACGCTGACGTAAGTTTTACCGACGCAAATGGGAATAAATCTACCATAACTGCGAACCCGATTACCATTTCTTTACATTCAGATTTAACTTTAAAAAATAAAGTAGAAGCAGACAACCAAACATACAGCGTGCATTGGACCCTCAACAATCATTGGCATACCCTTAAAAACGTAGTGGTTTCAGCCACGGCTTATGGC
>CAZQNF010000036.1:0-7985 GCA_964594675.1 uncultured Gammaproteobacteria bacterium
TGTAACCAGCTTCAGCACCAAGCGATTCATCAATAATCTGAGTCGACCAGCCTTGACGCTCGGCAAAACGCAAAATCATGCGCGCGAGCATCGCTGCCCAATCCTGGGCTTCAGTGCCACCACTACCAGCATTAATACTTACAATCGCATTATTCTCGTCATGTCGACCATTCAGGAGGAAAAAAACTTCGTAATTAGTATACTGTTTTTCCAACTCAGCGGTTTGATGTTCCATTTCTTCTAACAAGCTTTCATCATTAATTGAGGATAATTCCACCAACTCTTTTATCTTATTATCGAGCACAATCCATTTATCCATTTCATCTTTAAGATTTTGATAGGTCTGAGATATTTTTTGCGCTTTTTCCGGCACTGTCCAAAAATCCGGCGCACTCATTTGCTGCGCGAGTTCTTCGATTTTCTTTTTTGCTTCATCAAGTTTGAGAAGTGTAATTGCGGTCGTAACTTTTCCTTGGAGAGTTTGAAGTCGTTCAAGCAGCACAAAAGAGGAATATTTTTATTTAAAAACCTTATCTAAACCAATCGAAAAAATAAGGGTAAGGAGTGTTGAACCAAAAATACCGACAAAAATAAATGGCCAAGCTTTTTTAAACGGAAAACCAAAAGCAACTGCGGCGGCGGCGGCTGTCCATGCTCCAGTTAAGGGAAAGGGTAAAATTACAAAAAACATAAGCGCTGGCAGACCATATTTTTCATAATCACCCTTAAATTTTCTATGCGCTCGCGCCAGTTGATTGAACCAAATTTTGCTTAAAATCCAATGAGGATATTTTTGCGCAATAAAGCTGTGAAACCAGTTTCCCAACAGAAGAATAACTGTTGCTGGCACCATATTCCCGGCCAGCGCGACCACAAAAGCCAAAAACGGATTCAGATCATAGTGCAAAATCGAAACCGGTAGCGCCAGCTGCGACTCGCCCAGTGGCACCATGGCCATGAGGAACGTAGCCAGGAGTGGCGGAAAATGCGAGAAAAAAGAAATAATAGTTTCGGTCATAATCCAACCATTCTACCCAAAAACCAACTTTTTTTCAAATAAACACCCAAACAATGATCAAACAGGGTCTGGGGGTAGAGCTGTCTGAGCCGCAGAGAGTTCTCTGCCCCCAGCGCTTTTTCGATTCATTTTTGGCTACAAAAAGGAATATACGACAATTAAAAAGAGACGGCTTATCACCGTCTCTTTTTTTAATTTTATAATTTTCTTATGAACTCCGGCTTAATACATTCCCATACCTCCGCCCATTCCACCCATGCCCCCACTCATTGGCGGCATCGCACCTTCTTCTTTCTTTGGAATATCCGTAATGACCGCTTCGGTAGTTAAGAACATGCCAGCAATCGAAGCGGCATTTTGCAAAGCACTCCGAGTCACTTTGGCTGGGTCAATAATACCGCTTTTTACCATATCTTCGTACGTATCGGTAGCGGCATTATAGCCGTAAGCTCCTGTACCTTTTTTTACTTCTTGAGCAACTACGGCGCCGTCTACTCCGGCGTTCTCAGCAATCTGGCGAAGCGGCTCTTCAAGCGCGCGTTTCAAAATACCAATTGCCACAGCTTCTTCGTTTTCGAGTTTTAAACCATCGAGCGCTTTGGAAGCACGGATAAGCGCTACGCCACCGCCCGGAACAACACCTTCCTCAACCGCAGCTTTCGTCGCGCCAACCGCATCTTCAATACGATGTTTGACTTCTTTCATCTCAACTTCGGTGGCAGCACCCACGCGGATTACTGCGACACCCCCGGCGAGTTTTGCCAAACGTTCCTGGAGTTTTTCACGATCAAAATCACTGTCGGTATTATCCATAACTTTCCGGATTTGCGCCACGCGTTCCTTTACCTCGGTTTCATCACCTTGGCCTTTTACAATAGTCGTAAATTCTTTGGTAGCAACTACTTTATGCGCCCGACCCAAATCTTCGATAGTAGCTTCGGAAAGTTTCATACCAACATCTTTGGTAATAACTTGTCCGCCAGTTAAGGTAGCAATGTCTTGCAACATTTCTTTGCGGCGATCACCAAAACCCGGAGCTTTTACCGCCAAAATATTAAAGGTACCGCGAAGTTTATTGAGTACCAGCGTGGTGAGTGCTTCACCATCCACATCCTCAGCGATAATTACCATTTCTTTTTTACCACTTTGTGCGACTTTTTCGAGAAGCGGCAAAATATCATGGATGGAACTGATTTTCTCGTCAGTAATAAGGATATAAGGTTCAACATACTCAGATTCCATACGATCGGTATTGGTTACCATGTATGGAGAAATATAACCTTTATCAAAGCGCATGCCTTGCACTACTTCGATTTCCATACCAAACGATTGGGATTCTTCTACGGTAATAACACCATCTTTTCCCACTTGCTGCATAGCGTCGGCAATGCGTTTACCGATTTCTTTGTCATTAGCGGAAATTGCCGCTACATTCGCAATTTCATCCTGCTCAACCGGTTTCGCGATATTGGTCTGGAGTTCTTTTATAATCGCTTCTACACATTTATCAATACCGCGCTTGAGAGCAATTGGGTTAGCACCGTTCGCGACATTTTTCATACCTTGTTGCACGATAGCTTGAGCCAAGACAGTGGCGGTCGTTGTACCGTCGCCAACCACATCATTGGTTTTACTCGCCACTTCTTTTACGAGTTCGGCGCCGCAGTTTTGGACCGGATCTTCGAGCTCAATTTCTTTAGCAACGGTTACACCATCTTTAGTAATAATCGGTGAACCGTAACCTTTAGCAATAACGACATTACGGCCTTTTGGTCCAAGCGTTACTTTTACGGTATTAGCGAGAATATTCAGACCAGCCACTAAATCTTGCTGGGCTTTGTGACTATGAGTAATTTGTTTTGCCATACTGTTTCAAATCTTAAGAATTAAGAAAATAATTATTTTTCAATAACTGCGAGAATATCATCAGCTGAAACGATTTTGTATTCCTCACGATCAAGTTCCACTTTTTCGCCACCCCAAGATTTAAAGATAACAATATCTCCAACTTTTACTTCCATGGCGCTGCGAGTCCCATTTTCGAGGAGCTTACCAGTGCCAACCGCAATAACTTTGCCTTGGCCTTTTTCTTCCTTGTCGCTCCCCGATGGCAGAACGATACCAGAAGCGGTTACTTCTTCTTTTTTTACCGGCTCAACTACGACATTGTTGCCGAGTGGCCGAATGGTTTGTTTTGGCATAGTGTTTTTATATTAAAAATGAATATATTTTATCACTCAAATAAAAGGAGTGATAATTCTAAAAGAGATTGTACTACAACCAGGAGAGATGTCAAGAATAAACCAGTGGAAATGTTATCCACAGTAAATTGTAAAAGAGTATTGACAAATAAATGATAATGGTGCAAAATCACCTGTTTACAAAAACAGTAAACGAATTTTTCTCAAAATAAGAAACTGCTGGTACAAAATATCTATTGAGTAATGGATACTGTGTACCCGCACACTGTGCTGCGGTAGTAAGGAGCAAGAAGGCCATGATGATGAGGAACGCGTATCTGAGCTTCGCGCTGTCGGCCCTGATGGGTGGGTGCGGGGCTGGGTGCGGTGGGGGGAGCAAGGAGGTCAAGCCCTCCAGCCCCACCATGAGCGGGCAGGTTGAGCCGGACCCGGCGAACACCGAGCCGGACCCGGCGGGGACGCCGCAGCCGGCTGTGCGCCCGGGCGCGACCGTGACCGTGGGCGGCGTCGCCGCCGACCCGTCCAAGCCCTACGGCGGCGCGCAGTAGCCGCTTTCTCATCGCCGCTGACCACCCGGTCACGGCGCAGGGATGAGAAGTAATTAATTGTCCTTTTTTCCGGAGGAGTCCTGCCTCCTCCACTCTCCGGCCCGTGAGTTTCTCCGGGCCGTACTATAAAACAGATCAATGAGTTGGTCTGTTTTTTGTTTGCCCTATCCCCCAGCCTACAAACCAGAGCATCTGCCCAGAATAAAGCGTCCACAAAAAATGATCAAAGAATCCAAACACCAAAAGAGCAAATACAACCCCAGTCATAAAAACATTTTCGCGAAGCATGCCTCTTAACATCTTACTAAACACCCAAATAAAAAAGACAAAAAATAAAACTCCACCTTCGGCCAGCATGAGCGCATACATACTATGCACTGGCTGATAGCTCCACACCGGCAAAGAAGTATTTCTCCTATACAATTCATACGTATAATTTCCGAGTCCAACGCCCCATAGCCAATGCTCACTTATAATTGTCTTTCCAACTCCATACTGCGATACTCGTTCCGAGAGTGACCTGTTTTCAATCCCAATCGACGTATCCACACGCGCCAAAAATAACGGTCGAAATAAGATAAACATGGTTAAAAAAACTATTCCATTTACTATCAAAAAAACAGCAAACTCTCTTATATATTTTTTTTGCTTCAAAAAAATTACCCCACCTATAAACCCCACACCAATAAAAGTTGATAACCACGCCGCCCGAGAAAAAGAAAAAATAAGCCCAACTAAAACCAACCCCTCTCCAACCAAGAAGTATATTTTTCTTTTCAAAGAAAATCCATATTCTAAAAACAAAATTAACCCAATTAAAAATCCTACTGTCAAGTAAATACCCAAAGCATTTGGCCATGGAAATGATCCGTACGCACGTAAAATTCTTTCGCCATGAACATTAATAATTGCTGTACCGAGTTCTTGCGGATTATGAACCGCCAAACCCAACCATTTATTTGCGGGAACCGTCTGAAAAATATATTGCCCTATCGCAAACAACGCCTGAACTAAAGCACCGAGCCATACCGCGAGTAAACCTAAAAATCGGCTTACATATTTGCATAGCAAAACCATAAGAATAAAGCCACTTATCAACCAACAAGAAAACTGTAATAAAATTCCAAATGGATGAAAAAAGAAATTGATACCCAAAAGTAATACAAAAATTCCACTAAAACAGACTACGAACAAATGCTGTTTTAAATATTCTATAAGTTTAAAATCCTTATCTTTCAGCCCATCTATAATTACTAAAATTACAATTATTCCAAAAATAATTTGCGTGGCGTATAAACTTTTTGTCCCATATTCGTAGTAACCATTGTTTAAAAAAGCTGGAGCAAAAATAAGCCGAGTTTGCCACGGCAGAAGAAATAAAAAAGTCAGCAGTGCTAACTGAATGAAGCTAGGCAGGTTAAACAGTAAACAAGATTTGACAAATTTGGCTAATCTATTGACATTTTGCATAACTACAAGTATACTGCTTTTTTGTTCGATTCCCAAAATCGAAGCGGGATAAGAGAATTCTATTCTCAACAAGAATTTTCTTACCCCCCAATCCCGGGGAGGGAGGTCCCATGTCAGAAAATTCCCGGCGTCCCACGAATCGCCATACAATTTCTCGAATCGAGTTTGACCGCGATGAAGCGGGCAAACTCATCCGCAGACCCAACCGCGTCTACGTCAGGGCGGCGTCGACGGGCCGAAAGGCCCGAGACGGGCGTAAGCACCGGGGCAAGAAGCCAGGTCAGGGCCCGCGTCCCTAGGACGCGCCTCACCCAGGGCTTAGGGGGGAGGTGCGCTGCCGAGATTTTTCTCCGCGGCGCACCAGACCTTCATTCTAACACTGCTTTTAAAGGCAGATTTTTTATTTTACTAAATCGTTTATTTTGATTAGCCATCTATCACGATAATCCGCCCGTGTATCTCGCTCATGAAATTTCAGAATCGTATCTTGTAAAACAACATGATTATTTGCAACTTTTGCTTTCTCTTTTAAAGAAGGCTTAAGTTTTTCCCATTGCCAATTTTTCATCTGTTGCTCCAGTTTTTGCCCTATTTTTCCTTGCAACATTCCCTCCAAAAACTGCTTTAATTTTACCAAAAATTTTCCTACCCTAACCGCGCGAATATACTCGGCACCAGATTCCGATTTTATATATGGCAAAAATGTATTCGTCCAATCATTCTCTTGTAAAAAACGGCTGTAAATATTATTTGGATCGTACACCGGAATCATCTGGTGCAGCCAATACGCCAAATGAATATCATCATCCGCAATGCGAAACGGCGATAAATCCAGCGTTTTTGCATCTACGTAAAAAGACAAACAAATACGCTTGGGTAGACAAACCCCATAAGTCCGCAGATTAAATAACCGTAAGATAAGATTGGTAAAAAAACGCACGAACCAAATTTTTCCTTGTTCACTCACGATAAAAAAATCAACATCACTTTTCTCGGTGGCCGTTTCGGCGCCCACTGAATTACAGACAAAAATCGCTCGTAAAAATGGAACCCAAGCAATCAGACGCGCCGCCAAACGAGCTCGCTTTAAAAATAGCTCTGTTGGCACAATTCGCTTACGTCGATCTTCCACGATTTCCCCTCGATTATGTAAAAAATAAAAACTCCATTTATTTTGTAGTCCAGGAACATTCAAAGCATCCATTGCATCCATTTTTTGAACAAATTCTTCATACTTTATGGTTGGCGGACACCACAAAAATCGAAATAACTCCTCCTTAGTTAACGGAAAGTTGGTGCTATCAAAATAACACAAGGTCTTGAAGATTGAACTTTGCAGCAGGTCCATACCACAAACAACATTACAAAAAATAATTTTACAAAACAAAATTAGTATACTGTAAAAGGAATAAAAAAAACAGCCTACTTTGTAGTAGGCTGTTTGAGTTTATTCTGTAAATTTTCTTTCTGGAATTGTTTGGTAAGATTGCTGATTCGCGGAAATAATTTTTTCTTCACCACTCTTTATCACCGCGTCTTCAACGATTATTTCTTTTTCAGAAATTTTTTTAATTTGCACAGGAACAATTCTATACCAATCTTTGCTAAAAAATTTTCCTCCAACAAGATAAGCGATAATACCATGTGAATCAATATCAATTTCCAAATCTTGTACCTGTCCGAGCTTTACTTTGCTTTCAGTAACAACCGGCAAATGGATTAATTTTTGAAAATGAATCCGCATATTTTGACCTTACCTGAAATTTTGAATTTTAACCTACAATTTGACCTTCAATAACTGGAGGCTCTGAAGGAGGGGTGTTGGTCGGAGTAGTGTCTTTAGACTGTCTAAAAAGAAAAATTTGCTGGAGAGCCATAAGCACAGTGCCAAAAAACCAGTACAGAGTTAAGCCAGCCGGGAGGCGCATACCGATGATTGCTGTTAAAACCGGCATCATGTACAGCATTTGTTTATTCATAATGTTCATCATGCCTTCGTCTTCAGCGCCTGGGATTTTTGGTACACTTGGATTTTTACCCATCATGAGTTTTGCCTGCCAAAATTGGGCAGCTCCAGCCAAAATTGCGAGAATAATATTTGGATGAGCTAAGTCAAAAATTCTTAAAGAAACGGTATTTATCTGACCCGGATTATGAATAAAACTGTAGAGCGTGTTTTGTAAATTCGCACTCACAAGCCCGTCGCGCAATACATAATAAAGAGCGATCAGGATTGGCAACTGCACGATAATTGGCAAACAGCCGCTTACTGGATTTACCTTATGCTCCTTATAAATTTGCATAATGGCTTGCGACTGAGCTTGTTTATCGTTTGCGAATTGCTTTTTGGCGGCCTCAATTTTTGGTTGCAAAACTTTGGCGGACTGCTGGGCATTAATTTGCGCTTTGGTAAGCGGATACAACACCAAACGAATGAGGATAGTAATGATAAGAATTACCAGTCCCAAATCATGCCCGGGTAAAATATTGTACAAAAAGACGAATAAATTGAAGATCGGTTGATAGAGAATGGTGTGAAAAATTGATGACATAATTAGATTTTAGTGAGGATAAAGATCTTTCTATTCTACAGAACTCTCCTCATCGTTAGCGATTTCTGGAGCAACTTCTTCGGCAGGTTGAACTTCGGTACTTACCTCTTCCTGAACATTAATTTTCCAACCAGTCAGCTCAGAAGCCAAACGTACGTTCTGGCCGCCACGTCCGATGGCGAGCGAAAATTGTTCG
>CAZQNF010000036.1:7995-8371 GCA_964594675.1 uncultured Gammaproteobacteria bacterium
TTATTATCCTGATCAAGCGTGAGACTTCGAGCTTTAGCTGGAGACAAGGCATTCATGATATATTTTTTGTCATCACTACTAAATTCAACCACATCGATTTTTTCACCACCAAGTTCCTCTATAATAGTCGTGATGCGACTACCGCGCTGGCCAAGACAGGAACCAATTGGGTCTATGGACTGGTCGGCGGTGTAAACGGCCACTTTGGAGCGGAACCCGGCTTCGCGAGCCACACCTTTAATTTGAATCACTCCATTCGTTACCTCTGGAATTTCTTCCATAAAGATATTTTTCACAAAATCCGGATGAGCGCGAGATACAACAACTTCCGGACCACGAACACCCATGTCAACTCGGCGTACCAAAAATTTCATGC
>CAZQNF010000037.1:0-8311 GCA_964594675.1 uncultured Gammaproteobacteria bacterium
ATTGGTGCTTACCGCAAAATTAGAGGGTTGCGGCCCAGGCACTTCAGAGGTAAAAAGAACAGAAAAACCAGCACAAGAAGAAAAGAATGAGGCGCAACAAACGACGAGTGTTGAAACAACTGATGGGACTGTTACGGTAGAAAAAAGTAGAAGCGATGGTTCAGCACCTTCCCCAACCAATGTCTCAGCCGATCAAGACGGTAATGTACACATAGAACTTTAGACCATCCTAAAAACAGGCACTCCTACTGCCTGTTTTTTCTTTCCTTACCTCAGAGCCCACTCTGAGGAATACAAATAAAGTAACCAACAAACAATCGTCCAACCGTTGGGGGTCCGGGGGCGCAGCTGTTTGAGTTCGCCGCAGCGGACGAATTCTGCGCCCCCGGCACTTTTTCGATTCATTTTTAGTGACAAAAAGGAATAAAAAAATAAAGCAAACAAAAAAAACAGTCCGTAACGTACGGACTGTTTTTATTTTAACTACTAATCATTCTTAAATCTATCCTTCTTAAACCCAGTCCCAACCGGAATCAACCGTCCGATAATAACATTTTCCTTCAACCCGTCCAGGTAATCAATCTTACCAGTTGAAGCTGTATTAATCAGCACACGAGCTGTTTCCTGGAACGAAGCGGACGACAGGAAGCTTTGTGTGGAGAGGGCTACTTTACTGACGCCGAGAAGAAGTTCACGGGCGGTCGCGAGTTTTCCACCATTTTTCTTCGTCTGCTTATTGGCAAAGAAAAACTGAGTTTTCTCTACTACTTCGCCCGGCAGAAGATCAGTTTCACCCACATCTTCCACATACACACGACTAAACATTTGGCGAATAACAAGCTCTACATGCTTATCGTTCACTTTCTGACCTTGTGAGGAGTAAATAGTCTGTACTTCTTCTAAGATATAACGCTGTACAGCTGGGCGGCCTTTGAGTTCAAAGAGTTCTTGAAGGTTAATACTACCATCAGTCAGGCGATCGCCTTTTTCAATAGTTTTTCCATCTTTAACCACCACTTTATAACCCATTGGCACAATGTATTCTTGTACTTTTGGCCCTGTGTACTCTACGTGCAGTTTTTTGCCAGTAAGCTTAATAATACCTTCATATTTAGCAAGAATATTTTCTCCAGATGCGCCACGTACTACCAAGACATCATCTTTTTTGACAGTTTCATCATTTTTTACCATTATTTCATCCTCATTATCCACATTTACAACCATTTCTTCCATATCCTTAAAGCTAACGCGGATAATTTTCTGACCATTTTTGCCTTCAAAAATTTTCTTGCCGTTTGGAGCGGTTACTACTTTGCCAGCCGCGTCTTCAATTTCTACCGTACCGCCGACACCGGAAAGCAAAGCCTGATGTTTTGGGTTGCGCACTTCGAAAAGTTCTTCTACGCGTGGCAAACCTTGGGTAATATCGCTGCCACCCGCGACACCACCGACGTGGAACGTACGCAAAGTCAGCTGAGTACCCGGTTCACCAATAGACTGCGCCGCAATGACACCCACGGCAGTACCAAATTGCACTGGTTTGTTATTAGAGAGGTCAAAACCATAACACTGTCGGCACACGCCGCGTGGCAACGTACACTGCAACAGACTGCGCACATGAACTTTGTCAATTTGCATCGTATCAAGCTGACGAACCATTTTTTCATCAATTACATCACCGCGCTTGAGAATTGGTTTACCATTATTATCATTGAGATCCCCGGCCAAATAACGACCGAATATACGACTTGTAAGTTTTTCACCCATTTCTTTGGACTGTTCAACGGTAAATACTTCACCATTTTTGTCACCACAATCTTCTTCGTAAATAATCACATCTTGCGAAACATCGACCAAGCGACGAGTCAAGTAACCAGCATTCGCGGTTCTAAGAGCCGTATCCGATAAACCTTTGCGGGTACCATGCGATGAGATAAAGAATTCGAGTACCTCAAAACCTTCTTTAAAGTTACCTTTAATCGGGAGCTCGATAATATCTCCCGATGGAGATACCACGAGACCTTTCATACCGATAACCTGACCGAGCTGAGCCCAACTACCGCGGGCGCCCGAATCGATCATGGCAAATACTGAGCTATTTTTATCAAGTGTTGCCTGGTTGTTGGCAACGATTTTATCCTTGGCTGCCGCCCAGATTTCAATAATCGAAGCATGTCGTTCGCTTTGGGTTAACAGACCATCGCGGAATTGAGATTCCATTTCTTTTATTTGAACATCTGCATCTTTTAAAATTTGAGGTTTTTCGGCAATCTTCGGGAAAGCATCCATGCCGAGCGAGTAACCAGATTTGGTAATATACCGGTAGCCCAAATTCTTGAGATTATCAAGGAAGAAAGCAGTTTGCTCCTGGCCATAATGTTCAAGACACAGACGAATAATCGTACCTAATTTTTTAACGTTAATCGGTTCATTAAAATATGGCAATTTACTTGGCAATACTTCATTAAAAAAAATACGTCCAACCGAAGTCACTACCATTCGCTCGGTTCCTTCTGGGAATTTTTCGAGCGAAGAAAAACGAACTTTTATCGGCTCGCGCAAACCAATAATACCGCTCTTGTAGGCGAGTTTAGCATCCTTTTCAGAGGAAAAGAATTTTTTAACTTCTTTCGTATCAGTCGCATCTACATAGGTAAGGTAAAAACAGCCGAGCACGATATCCTGTTTTGGCGTTACAATGGAGTCGCCAGTCGCTGGTTTCAAAATATTTTTTTCTGAAGCCATGAGAGTATCAGCTTCCTCACGCGCTTCAGCGGTAAGCGGCAAGTGAACAGCCATCTGGTCACCGTCGAAGTCAGCGTTAAAGGCGGTACAAGTGAGAGGGTGCAGTTGAATAGCCTTACCTTCTACCAAACGCGGGTGGAAAGCCTGAATACCTAAACGATGCAACGTTGGCGCACGGTTTAACAGTACGCGAGTTTTTTTGGTGAGTTCTTCGAGAATATCCCATACCTCGTCATGTTCGCCTTCGATATAGCGGTTCGCACTGCGAACATTATGAGCGAGACCCTGTTTAATAATTTCACTCATGATAAACGGCCGGAAGAGCTCGAGCGCCATGCGTTTTGGCAAGCCGCATTCATCAATATTAAGCTGCGGACCAACCACGATAACACTGCGGCCAGAATAGTCCACGCGTTTTCCGAGCAAGTTCTGACGGAAACGACCCTGTTTACCTTTGAGGATATCAGCGAGTGATCGCAGTTGTCTCTTTTGACCCGTAGAAGCGGTAACAGTTTTCGAATGGCGAGCATTATTGTCAATGAGCGCATCCACAGCTTCCTGCAACATGCGTTTTTCATTGCGACAAATAACTTCTGGAGCGTCGAGTTCCTTAAGACGTTTCAAACGATTGTTACGATTAATAACACGGCGATACAAATCGTTCAAATCACTCGTCGCAAATCGTCCACCATCAAGCGCTACCATCGGGCGAAGGTCCGGTGGGATAACTGGGATTACTTTCATGATCATCCATTCTGGTCGAATACCCGTCATTTGGAGCGAGCGCAAAAGTTTGCGACGGCGAATAATACGCTCGAGTTTTGCGCCTTTGCTAATTCCTTGCTCTTCGGTGAGTTTTTTAATAGTTTCTTCAAGATTGATGCGAGACAACAAATTGTAAACGGCCTCGGCACCAATGGACGCTTCAAACAAATGACCATAACGTAAAGAAAGTTCCTGGTATTTATTTTCTGAAACAATCTTAAGAAGAGAAAGCTCTTTAAGTTCTTTGTCAGCGGCGTCAAAATCCGCGTCGAGCGCCTCATGCTTACGCTCGGCGTCTTCACCAGCCGCCTTAAGTGCCTCGGCTGCCCCTTCGCCTTCTTGAGCTTTTTTAATGGCTTGTTCGCGCTCGTTATCAATCTGTTTTTTCTTCGATTTATATTCCTGGCGTAAAAGTTCAAAGGTCTGTTTTTTACCCTCTTCATCTACCTGCGTAATAATAAACGATGCAAAATAAACGACTTTTTCAAGCGCCTGGGCGGACAAATCCAGAATCAAACCAATTTTCGATGGCACGGAGCGCAAAAACCAGATATGACTGACTGGGGCTTCAAGTTCAATGTGACCCATGCGTTCACGGCGAACAAGAGAATGGGTTACTTCGACGCCGCATTTATCACAAATAATACCTTTGTAGCGGATTTTTTTGTATTTACCACAATAACATTCCCAATCTTTGGTAGGTCCAAAAATTTCTTCGGCAAACAAGCCGGACTTTTCCGGTTTTTGGGTGCGGTAATTAATCGTTTCTGGTTTTTTGATTTCGCCATGCGACCATTCGCGCATCTTCTCTGGCGAGGCTAAAATCATGCGAATTGCATCGAAGTCAGCCGAGTTCGTTTGAGCATGAAACATAGAGCTTATAATCTAGGGTAAAAGAAAAAGTGTATTTTATTGATTCTCTTCAGCTTGCTGGGCGGCCTCAGCGGCTTTCGCAGCGGCGACTTGCGCGGCTGGCACATACTCACCCGAATCTAAGCGTTTCAAAAGCTCAACATCAAGCCCTAAGCCTTTGAGTTCACGCAGGAGCACGTTAAACGATTCTGGAATATTTACCTGTGTTACCGGCTCACCCTTAATAATCGCTTCGTAAGCTTTCGAACGGCCTGGTACATCATCAGATTTAATAGTGATCATTTCTTGCAAGGTGTGCGCCGCTCCGTATGCTTCAAGTGCCCAAACTTCCATTTCACCAAAACGCTGACCACCAAACTGTGCTTTACCGCCAAGTGGCTGCTGCGTAATAAGCGAGTATGGGCCAATCGAACGTTGGTGAATTTTATCTTCCACCATGTGGTTCAATTTCAGCATGTATTTGTAGCCGATAGTCGTTTTGTTATCAAATGGTTCGCCAGTTCGTCCATCATAAAGTTGAACTTGGCCGCTGGTTGAAAAGCCGGCTTTTTCGAGTTCGCCTTTAATCTGTTCTTCGGTAAGACCATTTAAAACCGGAGTAGCAATTTTATAGCCCAAAGCATTTGCAGCAAGACCCAAGTGTGTTTCGAGGAGCTGTCCCAAGTTCATACGCGAAATAACGCCCAGTGGAGAAAGCAGAATATCAACCGGGGTACCATCTTCAAGGAAAGGCAGGTCTTCCACTGGAACAATGCGCGAAACCACACCTTTGTTTCCGTGTCGTCCAGCCATCTTGTCACCCACCTGCAATTTGCGCAGATCTGCAACCGTTACCTGGATTTTCTTAATTACGCCTGGCTCGAGCTTGTCACCATTTTCGGCAGAGAAAACACGGATACCAATAACTTTCCCATGTTCACCATGTTCAAGATACAGCGAAGAGTCACGCACATCGCGGGCTTTTTCACCAAAGATCGCACGCAAAAGTCTTTCTTCCGCACTCAGTTCAGTTTCACCTTTTGGAGTAATTTTACCCACTAAAATATCACCGGATTTAATTTCGGCACCAATACGGATAATACCTTCACTATCAAGATTTTTGAGTTTTTCTTCACTGACGTTCGGAATATCTGAGGTTACCATTTCCGGTCCCAGTTTCGTTTCACAAACATCGATCGTATAGTCTTCAATATGAATAGAACTATAACTATCGCGTTGCACCAATTTTTCGGAAATAATAATCGCGTCTTCGTAGTTATAGCCGTCCCACGCCATATATGCTACCAGAACATTTTGGCCGAGCGATAATTCACCATCGCGAATAGACGGACCGTCCGATAAAAATTGGCCTTTCTTTACTTTTTCACCCACATCTACCACAGGATGCTGGTCAAAACAGGTGGAATTGTTGGAACGTTGAAATTTATTCAGTTTATAAACATGTTTTTTACCACTCTTGCCTTGCAAAACCACGTGGGAACTGTCAGACTCGGTAACCTCACCATCTTCATCTGCCAAATTAATATGACCAGAATAACGAGCGGCTTCGCGTTCCATACCCGTACCAACGAGCGGTGGCTCTGGGCGAATACACGGCACGGATTGGCGCTGCATGTTTGTACCCATGAGAGCGCGAGTAGCATCATCATGTTCCAAAAATGGAATACAGGCGGTGGCAATACTCACAATCTGATTCGTGGCCACATCAACATACTCTACATCTACCGAATCTGCGACACCTGGATGTCCGTTTACACGAGCTGGCAAAGACGCATCCATAAAATAGCCTTTTTCGTCTAGACGAGCGTTGGCAGTTGTGGTAATTACTTTTTCTTCTTTAAATGAATTGAAATAAACAATTTCAGCAGTAACTCGAGGTTTTACGGAAATTTTTTCGAGAGGTAATTTAGCCAGAGCCTGAGCAATCTCGCGTGTAATTACGGTTCCAACAGCAAACTTTCCCGCTTCTTCGCGCAAAATTTCGCCTTCGGTAAGTTTGGCATCATTCGTTACTTCGCGCAGCACTTTGCGGTATGGGGTTTCAATAAAACCAAATTCATTAATACGGGCATAACTCGAGAGGTGGTTTACGAGACCGATATTCGGTCCTTCCGGAGTCGCAATCGGACAAATACGGCCATAATGCGTGGTATGTACGTCACGCACCTCAAACCCGGCGCGATCACGCGCGAGACCACCCGGACCAAGCGCACTCAAACGTCGTTTGTGCTCGAGCTCAGCCAGCGGATTGGTCTGGTCCATGAACTGGGACAACTGCGAACTCATAAAGAACTCACGGATGGCACTCGTTACCGGGCGTGCATTAATAAGTTTGTTAGGAGTGAGTTGATCAAGTTCATAGGTGCTCATGCGATCCTTAATAATACGTTCCATGCGGGATAAACCCACGCGAAAACGATTCTGCACAAGTTCACCAACCGCGCGCACACGACGATTACCCAAATGGTCGATATCATCTTCTTGGTCTTGGGTGACACTCAGGCGCACTACTTCTTTTAAAACAGCGAGAAGTTTCTCGGCCGAGAGAACGCGATTTTCTTTCTTTTCATAATCTGCTTGCTGATAGTTAAGATCAAATTTGGTACCAAATTTATACACACCAACCTGGCCTAAATCGTAACGGTCAAAATTGAAGAACATGGCATAAATAAGACTTTTGGCGTTTTCGGCGGTTGCTAGATCACCCGGGCGGATTCTCTTATAAACCTCAATTAAACCTTCACCCATGTTTTTGGCCAAGTCTTTTTTAATGGTCGCTTCGATAAAATCGATATGCGGATGCGTATTTACATCTTTAAAAAGCTCAATAAGCTGTTCATCAGTCTCATATCCAAAAGCGCGGAGGAGTGAAGTTGCAGCCACTTTACGTTTGCGGTCAACCTTAAGCCACAGCACATTATTCTGGTCAGTCTCAATTTCAATCCAAGCACCACGGTTCGGGATAATTTTGCCACCATAATATTTGCGACCGCGGATATTTTCGGCGGTAAAAAATACACCAGCACTGCGAATAAACTGCGAAACCACGACACGCTCAATACCATTCACCACGAAAGTACCGCGCGGCGTCATTACCGGCACATCGCCCAAATAAATTTCTTGAGATTTGGATTGTTGTTGGCGTTTGTTAACCAAACGAGCTGTTACGCGTAGCGGTGCTTCATAGGTAATATTGCGCTCACGACAAGTCACTTCGTCAAACCTGGGTTCGTCAAGATAATAATTTTCTAAATAAACTTCCAAATCACGGCCGGTAAAATCGGTCATGGGTGACACTTCCTCAAACAACTCTTTAATACCGGTCTTCAGGAACCAGTCATAAGAATTTTTCTGGATTTCGATAAGATCTGGCAGCGGAATTTCGTTTTTGGTCGTAGTAAAGTACTTGCGCTCGAGTTTTCGGCCGAACTGATTTTTGAAAATTGGTGGCATAACGCTATTCTCAAATATTTAAATAAATGGATTTTTTTTAAAAACAAAAAAATGAGCCATCACTGGTTTTTCTACATTTTTATAAGATAAGACAGCAAGGTGAACATTATTGTTTTTAGATTTTCTAATCCCTTGCGCGCAGCTGCCTTTTTATTTTCCTTCAGCCACACATACTCTAATACGACGCTATGAAAGAACAATACGATATTTTTTAGAGTAGCACCATTATAGATGAATGGGAAGAGGTTGTCAAGATATCTACATATAAATTCTTTTTAATAAACGGGAAGGTTAAAAAACCAACACCCTTAGGTAGTAGTACAGACCTTAAATTTATTTTTAAACATCTAAAAATTGGCTAATAATAAATAAAATACGTAGGCGTTAGTAAAAAATGTTTAAAAATTAAAAGAGTGGCTATGATTAGCCATTGTTGCGTCTTGACAATTTTTGTTTAATATGGTAAGGTTTTTAG
>CAZQNF010000038.1:0-8245 GCA_964594675.1 uncultured Gammaproteobacteria bacterium
ATTGGTATATATAGGTTTTTAATCTTACTATGTAAGTATGTAGATGTTTTTAAGGAGCGTAACAACACATTCAAGCAAGGAGCAAGTGAAAAGCTCGAAACCTTCGAGAAGCAAATTGACGATATAAAATCAAAATCCCAACGAGTCCTTGATCTTTATACAGATGGCTTGCTCGATAAAGCTGGGTACCAGAGCAAATTGAACGAGCTAAACTTTGCCCTAAGCAGTTTGGTCAAAAGCAAGGCTGAAGTTGAACGTCAAACGAGTCTGGTAGAACATCGTAAGGAGGCCAAGAAAGCAGTTGGCTATTATACAAAATTGGCTCAAAAGAATTACCATAAGGCAACGCCAGAGCAAAGAAAGTTTATTGTCAGAACCATTATAAAAACCGTGGTTTTACACAAAAATGAACGAAAGAATGAAATAATTATAAAAGGGGTGCTTCCGACCGAAGCACCCCTTGTTGTAGATCTAAACAAAAGTGATGAAGTGTACTATTGTACTAACTATATTAACAGCGTGGCGTTGTACCACTCAACTATCCCGGAATAAATTACTTATTGTTTTTTCCAACCCCTCCCCATAAAAAAACTCTCCGTTTTTGGGAGAGCTTATTTTTGGCAAAAAAGAAACTCTCCCTAGGCAGAAAGATTATTATTCAGATTATTATTGGTGAGGGAGTTTGTCATGTAAATAAGAGTACCATGAGAAAAAATGATTGTCAATTATGGTAATCTCTACTAACACCATTCATTTAATCCAAGTCAGTGAGTATAGAATTTTTATAAAACATCTGGTAGGATTTGTTAAACATAAATTTCTTAAATTTTAACTCTAGACCAGATGAATATGAAGCGCTTTTACAGTTTTCCAACTAAACTTCGCATCTTTTGTCATGGACTAAGTGTTACACTGAGCGTCAGCATACTCTTTATAACCGGTCTCTTAGACCGCGAGATGCTAGGCGTCTTCATCCAAACTGGAGGAGGTGTAGCTTTGATATTTATATTTATCGATATACTTATTTTGGCGATTGTGAAGAGGGTAAAGACTATTGGGACTGAGATGGAAGTGAGTGAAACAGGCTTATCAATCGACAATAAAAAATTCTTTATTCATTACTCAGAAGTAATCTCAATAGACTTGAAAACTTTAAAGCAAGGATCTCTATATATACTTCTTACCATAACCCTGAAGGATGGCAGAGTGTTTAGATTCGAGCAAAATCATTTAGAAGAAAATATTACATTACTTAAAAACATACAGGCTTTTGCCTATCCAATTACCGACCCCGAAAAATTTGGTAAAATTTTAGAAAAATTAACTCTAAAGTATGCGTTTAATAAGATACCCTTACCATCTGTAAAGTTTATTATCATAACCATAGTCGTATCAATTCTGGTGGTTTCAGCTACTATTGGAGCAGGCGTTTATACTGCAAGGAAATTTTGCGCTCAGTCGACTGATTGCTAAACAATAATTGACGATCTTTATTTTTTATTGCAGAATAATTTATACTTAAATTTAAAAAATATAAGAATATGCCAATCCAAGAAACAACTTTCACCCCAAAACGCTATCTTACACTCAAAAAATCCATTTCAACCAGCCAAATCTCGGACAAACAAATGTACGACGAAGCTGGTAAAAAATTACACACTTACCTGCAAAAAAATAATCTGTCCATTTCGGGGCCTTGGTCAGTCCTTTATTTTTCGTGGGACGAAGTTAATAAAAAAACCGATATTGGTATCGCATTTCCCGTAGACGGACTTACTACAGTCAATGATCCAGAACTAAGTATTGTAGATGTTCCCGAGTCAAAAGCAGCTATGGACGTGCTCCACGGCTCATACGAGGGACTAGGCAAAATCCACCACTTGCTTATGAACTACGCTATAAAAAATGGGTACGATATGAGCAGTGTTCCGGTTTTAGCGATAGAAGAATATACAGTTGGTCCGATGAGCGAACTCAGCCCCGAAAACTGGGAAACAAATATTTACTATCTCCATAATTAAACTTTATAAAAATTTCAATACCGCTTCCTAAGAGCGGTATTCTTAAATTCAGCACCAATGTTTTAAGCCACTTTTTATCTCTGTAATTTCGGAGTATTTTGGGCGTTATACATACTGAGGGGTTAATAAACGACACTGGGTAAAAATAATTTTTCTCTTTAAATAGGAACTCCAGAAATTTTGTGATAAAATTTTAGTAAATAATTTTATCTTTTTTAAAAAATTAATATTGTTTTCAATAAATTTTTCTTTATGAAAATTCCTCTTTACACATGGCTACCCCTTATTGCTAGCGGACTTATTTTGGGAGGAGCGAGCTGCCAACGAGTAGAAAACCTTCCTTACAACGCAACGTCTCCTATGGTGAGTTCGACTAGTGATAATGAAGCCAGCTCTACAGTTCGTGTAAATACTCCTAGCGAACTCGTAACCGAATTTCCTCAAGAGCTGAGCACACTCGGATATAGCCCCAATTATTCTGAGATTACACCCACAACGCAAAATGCCAGTAACTTAAAAAATATCGAAAAATCTTATGGAATTTCTCTGAGCACTGCCGAAACAAACTATCTCAACAAAAATAAATTTGTTCTCTTACCACTGTTACGCAGCAATATAGTCGACAGCCTAAGTTTTGATGAAATGCTGCAAAGTTTTGATCGTATTGGCGGATCAGACCTGGCTCTGAGTAGAGAGCCACAAAATGCTCGTTTCATTACCCCGGATATCGCTCTTCATGCCTACCATCGTTTTTTTGAGATGACTTTAGAACAACTGGAAGCGCATGAATTAAACAATACTTTAAAACAATTTTTGAATGAACTTAGCAGCAACTTATCAAACAGATTAAAAACTAGTTCACCGGAATTAAAAGATTCTTATGGTCGTTTACTCGCCCAAATTACGGTGGCGCGTGTTTTACTCGAAAATCAAGTTGGTCCAAAACCATCGTATTTTGAGAGCGGGGTAGACGAGGATAATTATGCAAAACAAGATAAAACCATCGACACCCTCAGTAACGCGCAAAAAATTTTTGCCCAGTATTCGAACGAACTTACCCCAGATTTACGCCAAGCTGTGAAAACCGAACTGGCGTCTATTTACGCCGCCAAAAGTTTTGGAAAATCCCCATTGTTTGGCATCTATAACGACCAACTAACCACCGATTACACCCAATTTACTCCCCGCAGCCATTACACCAAATCTTCGGCTTTACGAGCGTATTTCCGCACCATGATGTATCTGGGTCGCAGCAGCTATACTTTTAAAAAAGATATTGGTTTTAAAGATAGCAATCTTTTGGTAAAAGAATTTACGGTTACGAGCACCGCTGGCATCGCGCCAATCGTGGCTTGGAAAAATATTATGGATACAACCGGTTTTTATGCTGGACAAAGCGATGATCTTACTTATACGGAGTGGATGCAATTTTTGCATAACACTCTCCACAAAGACAATCCAACTGCAAACGAGTTAGCTGATGAGAGTACGATCAAAAATCTATCGAACAATATGTCGGCACTGCGTCTGCCGAAAATTCTGTCTGATGTCATTGAAGACGAGAACGTTTCTAGCCAGACAAAAAATGACTTACTAAGAAAAACTTTGGGACTGCGTATTTTTGGCCAGCGCTTTACCTTTGATGCTGCGATTCTTAATAATTTAACTGCTGGAAATGAAAAAACAGAAGTAAGACTGCCTTCGAGCCCAACCGCCTTACTTTTACCGGCTGCTTTTGGTAATACCAAAGCTGCAGAAGAAGTAAAAACTTGGCTTCACAATCAAGCTTTTTCTAGCGATGATCAAAATAATTTTGTGCAAGTTGCCCTGAAAGCACAAACGACCAATCTGCAAAAAATTAAAGCCGCTGATTGGCTCGGGTCGTTGCAAAGCGCCTGGTTCTACGTACTTTCGAGCTTAGCGCCAACATTTGGCAAAGGCTACCCCGCCTACATGCAAGCCACGCCTTTTGCCGCCAAACAAATACAAACTTTCTTGGGTTCTTACACCGAGCTTAAACACGACACTTTGCTCTACGCCAAACAAAGCTACGCAGAAAAAGGTGGTGGGCCTATCGACGGCATTCCACCGGCTGTTCCCAAAGGTTTTGTCGAGCCAAATGTCCTATTTTGGCGCAAATTACTTTTCTTGATTGAGTATAACGAAAAACTTTTTGCTTCACACAATTTGTTTCAAGACCAAACTGCCCTGGCTCGTTTACAGGAATTTAAAAAAATAATTACTTTTTACCGCGACCTCGCTGAAAAAGAATTACAAAATGCTACTATTACTGATGATGAATACGAAAAACTGCGCAACACCGACCTGTCTTTTATGGCTGATCCGCTTGATAGTACCCAGAGCGATGCTACCGAAGACACTGCCAAAGTCGGTTTGGTAGCCGATATTCATACTGATACGCTTAACAGTCAAATTCTTTACGAAGCTAATGCGCAGCCATACTTGATGCTCACCCTGGTTGGCAATGATTCCTCGCCTCGGGCAGTCATTGGTCTAGCCTACAATCATTATGAATTTAACGAACCTATAAACGGCAACCGTCTAACAGACGAAGTATGGAAAAAACGAGCTTACAATACTCCGCCGCAACTTCCAGTTAAAAACCCTTGGTACAGCTCTCTATCGGTTAAATAATCTGAAAGAAAATTTTGTGCATGAAAAAAGTTGCTTTAGTGTTCGCGGTTACCGGTTTGGTGTTAATGCTTATATTATGGTTTTGGATTCCTCGATTCTCCCCTTCTCCCCGTACTAATCCTCAAACCGTTAAAATTCCTGATCCGATTTTGGCAGCAATCCCTGCTCAATTTACCGACGCTTCACTTTTTTTAAGCCCAATTCGGCATACTACGTCCTCACCGTGGACAAATACTGTAACTGGAATTACTGTTCCCCATCATCTGCTCGCAAGCGACCTCATTGTTGACACGTTTGCTGCGGCCAGCACTCAACATTACGACCAAATTATCGTCATGAGCCCAGATCATTTCTTTCTAGGTTCGACCATTATCTCGGTAACTGACAGAGATTGGCTGACAGTTTTTGGCAAACTTACCACCAAAACTACTTTCGTAAACGAGCTTAAAAAACTCCCTAACGTTTCTCGAGCCGATTTTTTCTATCGAGAGCATGGCTTGCAAGCGGAAATGCCGTTTATAAAACACTACTGGCCAAATACTCCAGTGATAGGTTTGGCAATCAAAGAAACCGCTACGAAATCTGATTTGGATCCGCTGGTAGAAATACTTAAAAAAAATCTTACAGCACACACCTTAATAGTCCAAAGCACTGATTTTTCGCACTATCTCCCAGCTAATATTGCGGATAAGCGAGATAGTGAGACGCTCGCTGTACTCAAAAAATTTGAGCCAAGCGAAATTTTTACCCTTCATCAACCCAATAACCTCGACTCAACCGCTGCTCAATACATTCAGATGCGGTTACAGAAAGAATTTTTTCATTCGAGTCTTACCATTCTCAACCATCGCAATTCACAGGCTTACACCCGAGAATATGTTGAAAAAACTACCAGTTACATTACCCAAGTTTATTCACACGATTAATTTTTTTATCTAAGCCTTGTTCAAAAAAACAATTTTTTTACGAAATTCTATGTCATTTCTTGAAATTATCTTAACCGCTCTTAGTTTGTCTCTTGACGCAACAGCAGTTTCAATTGCAGCCGGCGCTCTTAACAAAATAAGCATAAAACAAGCATTTAAAATTGCGGCTTTTTTTGGAATATTTCAACTTGTCATGCCGATTATTGGCTGGGAAATTGGGAGTAGCTTTAAAGAATATATTCTAAACTATAGCAATATTATTGGGTTTATCGCTCTTTTAGCTCTTGGCAGCAAAATGTTTTATGAGGCTATAAAAAAGACGAACGAAGAAGAAATTAACAACGAAAAACATATTACCCAAAATAAAGTATTACTTTTACTGGCCATTACCACCAGTATCGATGCTTTGGTCGTCGGAATTACATTTAATTTTCTGAATGTAAATATACCTTTAGCTGTTATAACTATTGGTATCATAACTTTTTTTCTGTGCTTGGGTGGGGTTTATGTCGGAAAAAGAGGGCGCAATATTGCTGGAAATAAAATCGAAATTGTGGGCGCGCTTATTCTTATTGCCCTGGCGTTTAAGATTCTTCTGGTTAAATAAATATTTGTTATTTACAAAATTTTAGAGAACAAAATCCTGCTGGATTTTTTGCTTTTTATTTGGCTTAAGCGCACGCAACTCTTTCTCATTTATTTGTGATAATTCTTTTAATTTTTTATCCAGTTCGGTGACGGATGGGTTTACTTGCAAAGCTTTTTTATTGATTCCCATTAGTTTTATGCCGTGGAGCGTTCGTACTCGCGATAAGGCTACATACCCCATCCCCTCAATAAACGCTTTACTAAGATCAATCTCGGCGCAATCAAGACTCATCCCCTGGCTTTTATGGACCGTGATGGCCCAGGCGAGGCGCAGCGGAATTTGGATAATTTCTGCTTCTGGATTTCCGTCTTCCTCAAATTTCCAGCTAGCCGGAATCGCCACAATTTCTGCGCCATTCATAACTTTTACAATCGGATAATTATTTTCAGTGTCAAAACCCACCACCGTGCCAATTGTCCCATTCACATAGCCACGGCTAAAATTATTTTTTACAAACATCACTACTGCGCCGATCTTTACCACCAGTTCCTGTGGCGCCAGGCAATTTTTCTTGAGCTTCGCGACCAAGTTTAGTTCACCTCGTTCTTCCATTGTATACACAGCTCCAGGTGCGTCAATTTGCGCCAGCTCAAAGGCGTTGATAGCATCTACATCGCCGTTATGGGTATAAAGTTTAGTCGGTTTCAAAAATCCTTCCACGGTTTTTTGGTGACGCTCCATTAGAATGGCAAGCGTTTTATCTGTTACTTCACTTGCACGAACGGCATTTAAAACCTCAAGAAATCGTTCATCGTTCTGGCGATACTGTTTTTCAAGATAACAGACTTTAACACCGGCCATTTCCCAAGCGCTGGCCGCGCAAGCAAAATTGGGGGCAGGATTTCCAGAAGTTTGCACTGGCGGCAACTGAAAAAAATCTCCACAAAAAATAACCTGCAGCCCGCCAAATGGCGCTGGATTTTGCCGCAGTCGCCGACACACCAGATCAACCATATCAATATGAAAATCCGCGAGCATAGAAATTTCATCGATAATTAAAACTCTCACACCATTGAGGCGTTCGCGGGTCAAAATGTTATAAAACAAATTTTTAAGATCCAGCTCGCTTAATTGTTCGCGAATCCCAATGCCGCTCCAGGAATGGATAGTTACGCCATCCATGTGGGTTGCGGCAATACCAGTCGAAGCGGTAACTGCAACCGGAACAACATGAGCTTTGAGATAATCAATATACGAATTGAGTAAAAAAGTTTTTCCGCACCCGGCTGGCCCGGTCAAAAAAACATTGTGGCCCATTTTTAGAATATCAAGCGCTTGGTCTTGGGTCATAATAGATAGGAAGAAATAAGCGTAGTGTAATATGAAAAGCGGATATTTTCAATGAAAAGATAGAAAAGGTTTAGATTATGTGGTAGCTTAGGTTTACAATAAATCACACTTTTTAAGAATAAAATATGGAACAAATCTTCGATACTAACTTTCCTGATTCTGGATATCTCAAGCAGTTGAACGAACGTTTAAAAGGTTTTGTATATATTTTACAAGACCCCCTGCAGCAAATTATCATGCACTCAAGCGCGCTCATGAACTCTGTTGGCGACTATATAAGTGATGAAAACGTACTTTGGCAAAAACAAATAATTAACATAGACGACCTGTGGTTAACTGGCACCAACCCTCAATGGGACACTATTCTTTTAGAACAATGTGAGCATCAGCCCAAAAAATTACGCGACTTATTTATCTCTCAGAGCGCTATACTAAATTTATTCACCAATGCCCATTTTGACACCATGCCTATTTTGGTTTTTCGTGATGATGAAAAATATAACGTATTTGATGGGATGCATCGAACTATAGCCGCGATTCGTGAGGGAAGAGAGGAAATAACAGCGTTTATAGCTACTCTAAATGGTAGAGCACAACCCAAATGTGAAGCTCATGTAGTGTATGATCTTTTAAGGCCTTACCAGAGAAAAATAAACAGAAACCGTGAACAACTTATCGGAGCTTTACGCTTCCTACGACACAGC
>CAZQNF010000039.1:0-8160 GCA_964594675.1 uncultured Gammaproteobacteria bacterium
CCACTACAGACCCATGGCTCAATAAATATATTTTTCCTAATTCGCTTATTCCCTCAATTGAACAAATTGCCCAAAGTTCGGAAGGAATATTTGTAATGGAAGATTGGCATAATTTTGGTGTTTATTATGATAAAACACTTATGGCTTGGTTTGAAAATTTTGATCGCAATTTCCCCACGCTCAAGCAAAAGTATGACGAACGATTTTATCGTATGTGGAAGTATTATTTGCTCTGCTGTGCCGGAACATTCCGGGCGCGTAAAAACCAATTGTGGCAAATCATATTTTCTAAAAAAGGCGTGGAGGGTGGGTATGCATCAGTGCGTTAATCTTATTTTTTAGACGTATTTCTTGTTTTTTTGGCAAGTGTGGTTTGAATTTTATATACGTCTGTTTGCAGATGAGTAATTTGATTTGTTAAAGCCTCAAGCTGACTTTGTATTTTGTCTGAAACTTCAATATCTACACGAACTTCATTTTCAGTTTTTTCGGTAAGTTTTTTGCTTCCTCGTAAACCGGAAATAAGTATTTCATTACCTATAAAATTAGATACGAACAAACCGCTCAAGAGCAAAACTATCATACCAAAAGCGAGAGAGAGGAGAGAATTAAGAATGGGAAAATTTTGGGTAGAAAGTATTTGTTCCGAAATAATATCCACTGCGTGCCAGCACCCTCGCCAAAAAGCTATTGTTCCGATTGCCCCGATAAAAGCGTATATTATAGGATAATGGCTTAATAAAAAACGAACTTTATCTTCAAGTTTGTCAAAAAAACGATATATTTGTTGTATCATAAAAAAGAATTCAAGCGCATTTTAACATTTTTAAGATTTTTCTTCAATGTTAAGTAAGGCGTGAGTGGAAGTTTTTGCTGTTCGCCTAAAAAATAGGTTTATGCTATAAATACGAATACTTAATCCACATTTTTATGTCCGACCAAACCATCTCTTGTCCTCATTGTCAGCGCCAAATTCAGCTTACTGAAACGCTTACACTTCAAATTGAAAGTAAACTGCGGGCTGATTTTGAATTAAAAGCAAAAAGCCAGGCTGATGAACTAGCGCGTCAGACCAAAGAGTTGACAAGTAAAAAACAAGAGCTTGAAAATGAGCAAAAGCTTTTTACCCAAACCATCGAAGACAAGCTTAAAATCGAGAAGGAAAAAATGTGGACTTTAGCCCAAGCCAAAGCCGCTGAGAAAATTAATTTAGAAATCAAAGATTTGCAGTCGCAGAAAGCCGAGCGCGAAAAACAACTCGAAGCTGCTCAAAAAAATGAGCTTGAATTGCGTGCCAAGACCCGCGATCTTGAAGAAAAAACAAAAAATATGGATCTTGAGTTGCAGCGCAAAATCGACGAAGAAAGAAAAAAATTGGAAGAACAGATGCAGCGCCACCAAGCTACCCAGCTCGATGAACGACTCCGGATTATCCAGGAGGAATTCCGCAAGAAAGAACTGGAAAAAGACAAGCAAATGGAAATTCTCAAACGTTCTCTCGATGAAGCGCAGCGCAAAAGTGAACAGGCTTCTATGCAGATCCAGGGCGAAATCCAAGAGGAAGATCTCAAATATGTCTTGCAGCATAATTTTCCAATTGATGTTATTACTGACGTGCCAACTGGAATTAATGGCGCTGACCTTGTGCAAACCGTCAATTCTTCGTTTGGTCAGAAATGCGGAATTATTTTGTGGGAATCTAAAAATACCAAGCAGTGGAGTAATGACTGGGTTAAAAAACTCAAAACCGACCAGGGTAATATACAAGCCGACATTTGCCTGCTAGTAACCAGAGTTTTGCCGGACGGCATTAAAAAATTTGGTAATATTGATGGGGTGTGGGTACTTGACGCAGCTTACGTTATTCCGCTTACAGTGATGGTACGTTCTCATTTACTTCAGCTCCATCAAGCCAAAAATTCCCTGGTTGGGCGCGAAGAAAAGAAAGATTTTTTGTATCGTTATGTTTCGAGTTCCCAGTTTAAAAACCGACTGGAAAGCATTATTATGGGTTTTTCTAGTCTAAAACAAGACCTGGAGAGTGAAAAACGCGCCATGCAGCGTATCTGGAGCAAGCGTGAAAAGGAAATTGAACGGGTGATTATGAATACCACCGGAATTTATGGGGATATGCAAGGAATTATTGGGGCAAGCCTACCGAATATGGCAGCGCTCGAGCTAGGCGAAGATTCAAGTGATGAAGAAAAAGATGGTTCATCGCAACGGTTGTTGTAAATATACAGCTTGCTGAATAAAGAGGTGGTGAAATAAACTGACTAGGTTGGCTGTAATATAGATGAAAAATGTATGAATCTTCTAGATTTAACGGATGAATCACTAGTCGTAAAAGTGAGAGAAGAGAACAAAGAGCTTTTTAGCATGGTCATGGAACGTTATCGCCTCAAGCTTACTCATTATTTACGAAAATTTATCCATTCTTCCGATGAGCTTGAAGATGTTCTTCAGGTTGTGTTTATTAAAACATACCAAAATTTATTTGGGTTTAATAAAGATCAAAAATTTTCTTCCTGGATTTATCGGATTGCCCATAACGAAGCCGTGAATCATCTTAAAAAATTTTCCAAATCCGTTATTTCGCTTGACGAAGAAGAATACCGCTTAATTGACGAAAAAATTGACTTACCTGCACATGTTGATCACACACTTCTCAAAAAGAAAATTGAAGATGCGCTGACAAACCTCAAAGACAAATACCGCGAAGTCGTTATTCTCTATTTTTTTGAACAAAAATCCTACGAAGAAATCAGTGATATTTTGCGCATACCCACAAGTACCGTTGGAACACTTTTAGCTCGCAGCAAAAAAAGTCTTAAAAAACATTTAGAAGGCTAGTATGAATGAACCAAACCAAACTACGGAAAATAAAGTTATGGAACAGATTACCACTGGGCAGGTTAAGCTGCGTTCCAAGTATGTTTTTTTGGCGGAAAAATTAGGCATTGGTAGTGCAATTATTTTAAGTGTCCTCTTTGCCATTCTCTTCTTTAACCTGTTCTTATATTATTTGCGAGCGACCGATAATTTAAGTTTTGGAAAAAATGGTATTTTTGCCTTTTTAGAGTCATTTCCGTATTTGTTGGTTATCGCTCTTATTGTTTGTATTTTTGTGGCGGGAGTGTTGCTGAAAACGAGCGATAGCGTTTATCGTCGACCTTTTAAGTATATTGCGCTTGGCCTGGTTGCAGTAATTTTAGCTTTGGGCAGTGTCCTTACATATACGCATGTTGCGGAACTTATCGAAATGAACGTTTATAATAATAGCGGCTCGGGAGTTATTTTTCAGCCATTCCTGCACCCGGGTTTAAATGAACGTAATCGTGGTATTACCGGACGTGTTATTGAAGTTTCGCCCGATTATATACTCGTTCAAACTCCCCGAGGGATAAGAAAAGTCGACACCACACGCATTCCTCCTCAGGATAAACAGACTGCTGTTAATATGTTTATTGTTGGTATTGGTGAGCGTCAAGATGAGATTTTTGTAGCCCGCTATGTGCACGAAGTAAAGCCTGGTGATACGCCAATGATTGAGAGAGGAATTGGGCGACGTTTTGGACCACCTCCGTTTAGTTCAAGTACACTGAATTTACAAATAAGGCAATGTTTGGATGCTTGTCACGAAAATCAGGGCACTGAAAATGATTGTCCTGAGGCATGTTTTCCTACTTTTAAAAATGAAATGAAATAATTACGAAGTTTAAAGAGTACTAAGTATAGTTAGGTTTTATTCTTATATTTTTATTTATGAAATACAAAAAATACTTAGTTATACCAGTTTTAGCGTTTTCGCTCGTTGGTGTGAATTCAGCTCTGGCTCAAAAAAATACATTGTCTTCTGGCAGGGGTAAAACTTCTCTTACAACCAAACAAATGAAAACTAAACGACTGGAACAGCAGGCTGAAATTTTGCGCATAAGCGCAGACGACCTTAAAGCCCGTCTTTCTCAAGGTAAAACCATTCAGGAAATTGCTTCCGATTTAAATATTACTTCAGCGGATCTGCGGTTGCGTTTTATTGCAGCTCAAATCAATCGCTTAAAAACTCATCTCGAAACTCAAGTAAAAAAAGGTAATTTAACTCAAGCCCAGGCCGACACCAAACTTAAAAATGCCGAGCAAAAAATGAGCACCAAAGATACGAAAGCGTTTGGCCAAAAATTTACTAAAATAGGTAAACATTTTTCTAGATAAAAATTTATTTATTCCCTGTGCTTAAATTCTTATTTAATATAAATACTTTAATTGAATATGCCCGAAGGTAAAACCCATTTTTTTTCAAAGTACAAGTTTTATATTATTGGTGGAATTGTAGTAGTGGGGGTGAGCGGATTTTTTATCCACAAAAAATATTTTACCCCAGCTCCGGCAGTTCGCTATGTTACTTCAATTGCAGAGCAGGGGACGTTGGTGCTCTCAGTAAGTGGTAGTGGCCAAGTAGCCACTTCCAATCAAGTTGACTTAAAACCCCAAGTTTCCGGAAAACTTATTAAATTTAACGTAAAAAATGGTCAAATTGTGAAAGCAGGGGATATTGTGGCGCAAATTGACGCGACCGACGCATATAAAACCGTACGCGACGCTAAGCTTAATGTAGAAAGCGCTCTACTATCACTAAGCAAGCTTAATCAAAAAGCCGACAGCTTAAGCATGCTTCAGGCGCAAAATAGTATTGCAAGTGCTCAAGACGCCCTTGAAAAGTTAAAATTGACGCAGGCAAATAACTATCAGAACGATCTTGACACCAAGCAAAAAGCCCAAGATAATATTACCAAAGCTTATGAGGATGCTTTTAATGCTATCGATAAAGCGTTTTTAGAACTCCCGGATGTTATTTCTGGGTTAAATGATGTCTTGTTTAACACTACTATTTCTGATAATCAAATTACGGTTGGTGCACGCGGACAAACCAATGGTAGTGTGTTTGTTAATACTTCGGGAATGTATTCCGACAAGGTGCAGGTTTTAGAGGTAGATGCTGAGGATGCTTACCGGGCAGCTCGACAAAAATATGATAAAAATTTTAGTAATTATAAGAGTTTAAGTCGTAGCTCTACTGACCAAACAGCTTTGAATAGTTTATTTAATGAAACAGTAGATACGATTAAGGCGATGACTGAAGCTGGAAAAAAAGAAAATAATCTTTTATCCGCATGGGTTGATTACAGGGCGCAGCAAAAATTTCCTGTATTCTCGGAGGTTAAAAATTATCAATCAGATGTCACAGGCTATATTGGCACGACCAATGGTCACTTAACCAGCCTGCTCGCTATCCAAACCTCCTTAAAAGACAATCAAAACGCCCTGAGTAACGCTAGTCGTGATTTGGTCCAGATGGCGCAAAATAATCCCCGCGATATTGCGGCCGCTGAAGCTTCCATAAAGGAAAAACAGGCTTCGCTCGTCAAACTCCAGGCACCGCCTGATACGTATGATATTCAGTCGTCTCAGTTATCTTTGCGTGAAAGGCAAGCCGCTCTCTCGGATGCCCAGGCAAAACTGGCGGATTACACCGTAAAAGCCAGTTTTGATGGTGTTGTTACAGGAGTTACCGTCAAAACTGCTGACAGTGTTAGTTCGGCAACCATACTCGCCACCATACTGACACAGCAAAAAATTGCCACTATTTCCTTAAATGAAGTAGACGTGGCGAAAGTAAAAGTTGGTCAAAAAGTCACTCTTACTTTTGATGCGGTCGAGGGTTTGAGTTTAACGGGAGCGGTCGCCGAGATTGATGCACTCGGCACAGTTAGTCAAGGAGTAGTTTCGTATAATGTAAAAATTAGTTTTGATTCTCAGGATGATCGGATTAAATCTGGTATGAGTGTGTCAGCGACCATTATTAATACTGTAAAGCAAAATGTTCTTTTAGTGCCAAGCGTTGCTATAAAGTCTGGGAATGGTAGTAGTTATGTTCAGGTTTTGGTGAACGGTCAACCGGAAAATCGCAGTATTGAAGTTGGTTTAAATGATGATACGAATACCGAAATAACCGGTGGCGAGCTTGTTGCTGGTGAGGCGGTGATAACCCAAACTATAGCGGCGACCACGAATACCACAGCATCCACCGGGTTAAATGGACTCTCGGGTCTTACTGGTGGCGGAGCGAATCGGGCCGGAGCTGGATTTACTGGTGGTGGAAATTTCCGAGTTGGTGGTACTACTGGCCGATAAGTACATTGTATGATTGAATGCAAAAATATTATTAAAATTTATAAAAATGGCGACCAGGAAACGAGTGTTTTAAAAGGTATTACGTTTACCATTAAAGATGGTGAATTTGTAGCTATTATGGGGCCAAGCGGTTCAGGGAAATCAACGCTTATGCACATTCTTGGCGCGCTTGATACACCCACCAGTGGTCAATATCTACTTGACAGCAAAGATGTATCCCAGTTTAGCGATGATGAGCTCGCAGACATTCGTAAAGATAAAATTGGTTTTGTCTTTCAGGCCTTTAATCTTTTGCCTCGGGCGACTGTTTTACGTAATGTTGCTTTGCCGCTGGTTTATGCGGAAGTTGATAAAGAGAAAAGAGAAAAAGCCGCGCGCAGCGCTTTGTTGGCAGCTGGTCTTGAAGAATCACGCCACCATCATTTATCCAATCAACTCTCGGGTGGACAAATGCAGCGAGTGGCAATTGCGCGCGCGCTTGTAAATAATCCCACGCTTCTTTTAGCGGATGAACCGACAGGAAATTTGGATACAAAAACCGGGGAAATCGTTTTGGAGACATTCCGATCGCTTAATAAACAAGGTCATACCATCGTGCTTATTACCCACGAGCGTGATGTGGCAGAACACGCCAATCGTATTTTAACCTTGCGCGATGGAGAATTAATGAACGACGAAATTGTAAAACATCTATGAAAATACGAGATTTGCTTGAAGAAACCTATTCAGCCGTGACGGTTAACAAAGTTCGCTCCGGACTCACGGTTTTAGGTATTGTTATTGGTATCAGTTCTGTTATTGCTATGGTATCAATTGGTCAAGGAGCTAAAGGCTCAATTGAATCAAGTATTCAATCAATCGGTTCCAACCTAATTATGGTAACCCCGGGCGTGCAGCGAACGGTTGGGTCAACGGTAAATGCTGGCCGCGGTAATTCTCAAACTCTTACCAAAGCTGACGCGGATGCTATTAAAATAGAAATCACGCTCGCTAAAGCGGTCGCACCGGAAGTCTCGCGTCGTTACCAGGTTACCATGAAAGGTAAGAACACTAATACTAACGTGGACGGCACAACTGCTGATTATACTTCAGTGCGTGGTGTAGAAATAGACCTAGGTTCGTTTATTACCAATCAATCTGTACAGAGCGCTTCTAAAGTCGCCGTATTGGGTCCAACGACGCGCAATGATTTGTTTGGTGAAAGTGTAAACCCTGTCGGTCAAAGTATTCGTATCAATAAAGTTGATTTTAAAGTCATCGGGGTTACGAAAGCGAAAGGCGGCAGCGGTTTTACTAATCAGGATGATATGATTTTTGTGCCTATTACCACGGCCCAGCGTTTTTTGACTGGTAACGAGTATGTAACAACTATTAGTGTGGAAGCGCCGGATCAGGCGTCGATGGCATCGGTTCAAGAGTCTATTACTTCGCTTCTCTTAACACGCCACAAAATTTCTGATACCACGCTTGCCGATTTCACAGTTCTTAATCAACAAGACATTATCGCTACCGCATCAAGTGTTACCAATGTTTTTACTATACTCCTTGCGTCTATTGCCGGTATTTCGCTTCTCGTTGGTGGTATTGGAATTATGAACATGATGCTTACGACTGTAACCGAGCGAACCCGAGAAATTGGTTTACGCAAGGCGATCGGAGGAAAAAGTCGGGATATTAGTTTGCAGTTTTTGGCCGAATCAGTTCTTCTAACATTCATTGGTGGTTTTGTCGGCGTGGTCCTGGGTTGGCTCATTGCCAAAGCTGTAACGCAATTTGCCAACATTGCCACCCAGGTTTCCATATCATCGGTGCTGTTAGCGTTTGGAGTTTCAGCAGTTATTGGGGTCGTATTCGGGTATTACCCAGCGCGACGCGCGTCCAAACTACATCCCATTCAAGCACTACGGTACGAATAAAATTTTTATTTATATTTAATCATTTTTATATTTTATGAATACGAAACAATAC
>CAZQNF010000040.1:0-225 GCA_964594675.1 uncultured Gammaproteobacteria bacterium
TGCTTCTTCCAGCTCTTTGGCAAGACGAACTTTTTCTTTTTCTAAATCCACCACTCCCAACAAATCAATATACACTTCCACACTTTCAAAAATTCCTCCGACTGATTGCTCTGGTTTTTGCCCAGCACGAGCTAAAACAATATTTTCTATACGACCCAGCTTCACAAAAATATCCTTGTTTTGTTCGCATAGCGCTAATTTTTCACCCGCACAAACAGAAACTGT
>CAZQNF010000040.1:235-8063 GCA_964594675.1 uncultured Gammaproteobacteria bacterium
CGTTAAGTTTTTTTGCTGGTTCAATTTTATAATCAGCGCGCAGTGAACGGATCCCAGAAATAATTTTTTTAACTGTCTCAAAATTCTGAATACTGTCATCTGTCTTTGTTTCCACACTCTGCGGCCAAGGCAGAATCATTAAAGGTATTTTCTCATCTTTATATACTTCCTGCCAAATCGCTTCGGTCACAAATGGCGTAAACGGATGCCATAGCTTCAGAACGGCGTTTAAAACATAATTCAAAATTTCCGATTTTTCACCTTCGATTTTAGCAATTTCTAAATACCAATCTGCGAGATCGCTCCAGGTAAATTCGCGCAACACTTCCGCAGCAAATGAAAAGTTATACTTTTCAATATTTTCCGTTACTGTCGACACAACTTCATTGAGTCGATGCAATATCCATCCATCGGCCAAAGTTTTGGGCTCCAGCTTTTCTATTATTGCTTTGGGTTCTTGAATATTAAGCAGCATAAACCGAGAAATATTCCACAGTTTATTTACCAAATTTCTCGAACCTTCCATCTTCTCGTTATAAAAACGCGAATCATTGCCCGGCGTAATACCAGAAAGAAGTCCATAACGCAGAGCATCTGTTCCATACTCAGCAATAACCTCAAGCGGATCGAGCGCGTTGCCGGAAGACTTGGAAAACTTTTTGCCGTGTTCGTCACGCAAAATACCGTGAATGTAAACATCTTTAAATGGAATTTGGTCGAGAGTATACGTAGACATGAGAATCATGCGCGCCATCCAGAAAAACAAAATCTCGTGGCCCATCTGCATAAAGCTGGCCGGATGGAATTGCAACAAATCATCACAAAATTTTCCAGAGTTATCTAGATATTTCGTGGTTACTACCCCTCGTTTTGGCATCTGCGAGATATCACGAACTTTGCGAGATCCAAATTGCTCCAAAGCCATAATCGGATCGCCATGCGAAATAACCAGTATTTTTTTACCACGATATTTCTGAAGCAACTCATTCATGAACTCATCGGTTCTTCGCCCCAATTCATCAAATGTTTCTACGCCAAGCTTGCGCATTTCATCTTCATCCTTTCTTATTTCATCAATCGCCTCACCTGTTTTTCCGTTCATTTGCCCCATTCCTATTTCTCGCAGCCGGTCATCATATTCAACGACTACACCTAAATTTTTCGCCAAAATTTCAGCTGTTTCACGCGTTCTTTGCAATGGCGAAGCGATAATTATTTCAACCGGGAAGTTTTTCATTGATTCAGCCAATTGTTTAATCTGTTCTTTGCCACGCTCAGTCAAAGGATAATATTTACCATCTGTTTCATCGTTCATTTTATTCTGAACATTATTTTCCGCTTCGCCATGGCGAACAAAATGCACCGTGGTGAGCGGCCAACCCAAAGTTGAAAACGTCCAAAGTCCGGAAGAAAACCAGGTATCAAGGGTATCAGGGTCTTGAATAGCTGAATTGGGAACCACATCTGTACTTGTGATCAAAATCTTTTTACATTTATCCGTAAATAGCCGATTAGCTTTTTCTTTTACCTCATTCCAAGTTATTAAATTTTTATTTACTAAATAAGTTAACTGTGAGAATGATAAAGTACAAATTTTATCTTCATGATAAACAGCGTAGTTAGGTTTTATTTCTGCCAACTCTTTTTCTAAAAAATCTGATCTTTTTATCAAACCTTTTTCTAAACCAAACGAAATTGCTCCGGCAGCATTTTCTGAATCAGAAATATCATAATAAGCTGGAATCCTGTGCCCCCACCAAATCTGGCGCGAAATACACCAATCACGCAAGTTCTCAATCCACTTTAAATAAATCTTTCCAAAGCGCTCGGGCGTAATAGCAACTTTTTGTTTCTTATCACCATTGTGCCCAGTCGTTACGGCTTCGCGCATCAGATCTTTCAAACTTTTTCCACGCCCCGGAATTATTTTATTTACGTCCACAAACCACTGCGTCATTGGCAGTGCTTCCGCGACATCACCAAAACGGTCAGACGTACCAACATTCTGGACCGTTTCCTCCTCTTGTTGCAACAAATTATTATCTTTTAAATACTCAACAAATTTTTCTCGGCCTTCTTCAACACTTAACCCTGTATAATTTTCTCCAGCCACCACAGTCATTTTTCCGTCAGTCCCAACCACCTGAATAAGCTCAATTGGATTGCCATCAGCTTTTTGTTTCAAATACATTTCAAAATCAATCTGGCTGTGCGCTGGGGTAACGCCGAGTGCGCCTGTACCAAAATTCGGGTCAACACTGTCGCTTGCAATTACTTTAATGTGCAAAGTATGCCCCGCTTGACCAATGTCATAAAGTTCATAGGTTTTGCCAATATATTTTTGAAACCGCTCGTCACCCGGGTGAACTGCTACCGCCGTATCCCCAAGTTTCGTTTCAGGACGAGTTGAGGAAATAATAAGCGGAAAATCCTCGTTTTCGTGTACAGTTCCCGTTTCTACATCTTTCCACTTTTTAGCATAAGAAAAAGTATACAACTTGGCTTTGCGCTCAATATACACCAGTTCATCGTCGCTTAAAGTAGACTGCCCCTTTAGCGACCAATTCACTACGCGGTAGCCGCGATAAATAAGCCCATCATTATACATACGGCCAAATATCTCATTTACCGCACGGCTGCGTGGTTCATCAAACGTATAAGCGAGACGTGACCAATCGCAACTCGTACCCAATTTCTTAATTTGGTTTAAAATAGTAGATTTTGACTGTTCAGAAAAAGTTCGTATTTCCTGCAAGAGTTTTTCACGACCCAATTCTTCACGCGGATTTTTTATCCCCTTAGCCATGAGGAGTTTTTCTACTTTCGCCTGTGTTGGCAACGCAGCATGATCTGTTCCCGGTAAAAGCAAGACTTTTTTCCCACGCATACGCTGAAACCGCGCCATTGTGTCCATAATCGCATTCTCGAGCGCGTGGCCAGCATGAAGCACACCAGTTACATTTGGTGGCGGCATAAATATAGAATACGGTTCGCCCTCCAAGTTATCCGGATTTGAAAAACCACTCTTTTCCCAGAGTTCGGCGATTTTTGACTCGTATTCGGCATGTTCGTAAGATTTGGCAAGTTCTTTCATAACTGTATTTTATTGTTTTAAGAAACGTTATTTTACTGAAAAAGGCTATAAAAAGCAAATATTTGCTATAAAAATTCTTTCTGAACCCAACAATTTTTATGTAAAGCTAAAATAGATAAGATTTGCCTACCTAAAGGCGATAAACTATGATAATTTTAGATTAGTTAACAAGCTCTAAAATAAAAATTCTGCCTCTTCCAAACTACGTATTTCTAGCGCCTAATCTAACTACATCCCACGACGTTTGACAAACCTATAAAAACCTGCTAGGATAACTCGTTAACTCTATGGCTCTCACCCATTTTCAACAACTTGACCAGCTTATCAATAACAGCCAATACATCTTGGTGGTTTTTGATTCTGTTTCGATTGCTGGCGATTCAGTCGGTGGTGCGCTCGCCCTCAAGCATTGGCTCGAAAAAAAGCACAAGAAAGTCGACATTATTTCCGACAAATTTATTTTACCCAAAAAGCTGGGATTTTTAGAAGGTGCTGACTGTGTTCGTGGCGACTTGGCCCACCTGCAAAAATTTATTATTAAAGTCGACGTCAGCAAGGTTGATATGGACACAATCAGCTACGACATCAAAGACGGCTGGCTGTCGGTCTACCTGACCCCCAAACACGGTTCCCTTACCAAAAATGAACTACGCACTGCCCAGTCGACCTTTAAATACGATCTCATCATTACCCTCAATACCACCGAGCTGGATAGCCTGGGCGGTATTTTTATGAATAATACAGATTTATTCTATCGCACCCCGGTCATTAATATAGATCATCGCTCCACCAACGAACATTTTGGCCAGATGAATCTCGTTGACCTGACCGCGACTTCAAGCTCAGAAATTATTTACCAAGCACTTCAACAGCTTGACAATTCCCTTATAAATGCGAATATTGCTACCACTCTCTTAACCGGAATGATCGCCGCGACCAAAAGCTTTAAAACTCCCAACGTGACACCATTTTCTTTGAATATCGCGAGTGAGCTTATGAAACTCGGCGGCGATCGCGAAAAAATCATTCATCATCTATACCAGATGAAATCTTTACCGACCCTAAAACTCTGGGGCCAGGCTTTAAGCCATCTCACGTTTGATCCATCAATCGGCCTTATTTCAAGTTGCATCACCCGCGATGATTTTATTCACTCCGGAGCTACGACCGAGGATATGAACGGCGTGGTAGAAGAGCTCATTACCAATTCGCCGGAAGCAAAAATCATTCTCCTAACCTATGAAACCAGCGAAACAGACGGCACCATGGTCACACAAGCATTCCTGGAAGTAGAGCGTGGATACAATGCCCTTGAAATCTCCGCTAAATTTAATGCGCGCGGCGATAAAAAACAGGTGACGTTTACCATTCAAGGCAAAACTCTTGATGAAGCGACAAGAGAAATTATTAGCGAGATAAAAAATCAGGTAAAATAAAAATCAAATTTTTATAACAAAAAAACATTCCGTTTTATCGGAATGTTTTTTATTTTTCTTAATTACACTTAACGCTAATTTCTAAATAAGCGCTGAACCCGTCATGTCAATCGGCTGATCAATCCCCAAAAGTTTGAGAACCGTGGGCGCTACATCCGCCAGCATACCAACTGGCGCGAGCAAACTCAAATCCCCTTCAGGTGCGTCGCCTCCAGCCCCAGCCTGACCCATAAAATCCTTGCCAATAATAATGAGCGGAACGGCGTTAGTGGAATGCTCTTTATCCATTGCGCCAGTCTGCAGATTAATCACTTCCTCAGCATTCCCGTGATCAGCTGTCATAACTACCACCCCACCCTGCGCCAGCGTATGCTCCACAATTTCGCCAAAGGCTTTATCGGCCGCTTCACAACCTTTTATGGTTGCCTCGAGATTCCCCGTATGCCCCACCATATCCGGGTTAGCAAAGTTAAGAGCAATAAATTCGTACTTGCTGCTTTCAATCGCTTTTATAGCGTCTTTGGCAACCAGCGCTGCCGACATTTCCGGAGCTTCGGCGTAGCTCGCCACTTTAGGCGATGGGATAAGACCACGATCTTCGCCAGGAAATGGATCCTCAATCGTACCGTTTAAAAAAAATGTAATATGGGCGTACTTTTCAGTTTCGGCGATATGCATTTGCTTGAGACCGGCTTTACTAATCACTTCCGCCAAACAATTCGTTACAATTACGGGCGGATACGCCACCACTGCTGGCACGTCTTTCTCAAATTCGGTCATGGTTACAAAGAGCAAATCTTTCATGTACTCACCTCGCTCAAATGCATCAAACACCGGCAAAACGAACGCTTTGGTAAGTTCACGAGCACGGTCCGGCCGGAAGTTAAAAAAAATCACTACGTCGCCGTCCTTAACCGTAGCAACCGGCTGGCCTTTATTTAAAATAACGGTCGGGATAAATTCTTCGTCATACACGCTTTTGGCATACGAATCCTCTACTGCCTGAACGGCATTTTCGGCCATGTTGCCTGTGCCTTGGACCATTACTTTAAAAGCTTTTTCCACACGATCCCAACGATTGTCGCGGTCCATCGCGTAGTAACGCCCGGATAATGTGGCGATTTTTCCCAGTTTAAACTCGGTCATTTTGGCTTCTAATTCTTTTACAAAACCTAAGCCCGAATTGTAAATAATATCGCGCCCATCAAGAATTCCATGCACAAAAACCTTATTTTCAAGACCCTGTTCGTGACAAAGTTCCAATAGCGCATTAAGGTGTTTATCGCTTGCATGCACATTGCCCGACCCCAGCAATCCTACCAAATGCAGGGCTGAACCATTTTTTTTCACTTTGTTAACAGCCTCCACGAGCGCATGATTTTTAAAAAAATTGCGATTTACGATTTCTTGGTCTATGCGCGGCAAAGATTGGTAGTACACGCGCCCGGCCCCAATATTCAGGTGCCCAACCTCAGAATTTCCCATTTCCCCGGACATAAGCCCGACCTCGTTGCCAGAAGCAAAGAGCGTCATACTGGGGTAATGCTTCAGATAGTTATTAAAATTCGTTAAACGTGCCCGGGTAATAGCATTACCCTCCGAGTCCGGTGCCACGCCCCACCCATCAAAAATAGCGAGAACAACTGGTTTGTATGGCATATTAAAACTTACAAATAATACTTTTATGCTTTAAATATACACAAAAAAACAAAATACGCCAACCACATATTTTACTAATACTGATTTTATTGTTAAAATTTAAATATTATTCTAAAAATTCTTTATGAAAAGACCAGGTTCTGTGGAAAATTTTTTAGCAGCGGCAGCCATTTCACTTGCCGGATGCGGCGACGGCACAAATACTGTTAGAGATGTCATAAAACCTCCTTCAGAATCTACACCCAACCTTCCAAACCAGCCAGAAATAAAATCTCCTGAAAAAGGAGAAGCTTCAAAATGGCTTGAAAATAATCCAAAAGTTGCTAGGCAAATCCGTTGGGAATTTACTATCAATGACCGAGATGGCTATACTCCACCGATAGACTCTTCTAAAGTATCGTGGGAAAGTTGGACACCCGAACAAAAAAAATTTCTTGACGAAGTTTACACCACAATGTCCGGATGGATTAAAGATGGGGCGCCAAAAATTAACAACCCACAAATAGACGGTCTTACAGACCAACCGCCGGTTAGTTGGGATCTTAACGCTGGCGCTGGGAGTGATAATAGCTCTGTTGTAAATACTTTTGCACCCGCAGAATACATGTGGAAACTTTTTGCTACTCATGTCGCCTGGTCAATCGCACTGGAAAACTCTGGAAAACTTCCGTGGAGCATCACTGCTTATGACGATGAAAGCTTACGGCTTTTATTTGACAGTACTAATTTTGCATGGAAAAACGGCTCAAGCAGCGAAGATGATTACATTTTAGGTGGAACATACGCGTTACATATTCCAACAAAACGTATTGATAATACAGCATATACTACCTATGGTTCGCCTCGTTATGCTTTCTCTTGGTTAAAAGAAAACAGCATAATTGACACATCTTCCCAAGACACTATTGTAAAAACTCTCGATTGGATGCGCAAAAATATGGCCCATTTTTTTGGGTCCACTACCTACAAAAATATGGAGCAGGTGTGGGGATATCGAGGCTTGCCTCCACTTTCAAAAATAATTGAAGGAACTGTTGACCAGAATGTTCCACAATTAGGAAAACAACATTATACCGCTGGCTGCCATGGCAGTGTTGGTTTTTTGGCACAAGTCCTCCGAGCAGCTAATATACCTGTTCAACCAGTCTGGGTAGCCGGGCATGAATTAGCTTATTTCCCAACTGATGGCAAATACTTAGACCATGGAGATAATCCCTATAATTCAATCGTTAGGGGATCTCCTCGACCTTCCAGCGATCTACTTATTGATAAAGAAACTTACCGAAGATGGTTTACTTTGGACGAATCTAAAAATATTATTGATCCAGAGGATCCTGCCGGTCTTAATGTCGGACGAACAGCTAAAGAGTTTTAATCATTTACTAATAAATTTAAGCTATAAACATAACCTTACAAGCCACTGAAGAAAAAAAAGAAAATACTCGGTCGACAATTGCTTTAATTTTTACGTGTTGTTATTTTGGAATTATTATACTGGGTCTAGTTGGGGTACCAGTATATAATCTACTACTTTACTATTATTTTCCTTCAAGCCAAATCTCACCCTTAGACCTTAAGGATACTATTTTGGTTATTGGTAGTACTGTTGGCAGTACCTTTGGCTTTGTTTTGGGTTCTT
>CAZQNF010000041.1:0-8007 GCA_964594675.1 uncultured Gammaproteobacteria bacterium
TACTAGAGCTAGTTACCTACAAAAAAACTTAAGAGAGACTACCCCATCTCTCTTTTTTATTTTTCTCTTGCCCCATTTCCCTAAAAATGCTAAAATACTCCTACTTTTACTTGTTTTTTATTGATTTATGCCTCCAGAAAAAAATACCAATGACGGTTCTTATAGCGCCAAAAATATTACCGTTCTCGAAGGTCTCGAAGCTGTGCGCCGTCGCCCCGGCATGTATATCGGATCAACTGGCGAAACCGGTCTTCACCATCTTATTTGGGAAGTGGTCGACAACTCCATCGATGAAGCTATGGCTGGTTACGCAAGCGAGATCACCCTCACACTTCTTCCAGACCATATAGTGGAAGTCCGTGATAATGGTCGCGGTATTCCGGTTGATATCCACCCGCAGCAAGGCGTTAGTGCTCTTCAAGTTGTCATGACCATCCTTCACGCCGGTGGTAAATTTGGCGATGGCGGCTATAAAATTTCCGGCGGTTTACACGGCGTGGGCGTATCCGTAGTCAACGCTCTCTCTACCTATACCAAAGCCGAGGTGCATCGCGATGGTAAAATTTGGATGCAAGAATATGAACACGGCGACCCCAAGAAAAAAGTGGCTGAGGTAGGTAAATGTAAAGATACCGGTACTATCATCACCTTTCGCCCCGACGAAACTATTTTTGAAACCGTCGATTTTAGCTGGAAAACTATCATTGATCACTTGCGCCAACATAGCTACCTTACCAAAGGCATCCATCTTATCATAAAAGACCAACGTTCACCCGAGGAAAAAGAGAAAGATCCATCCGCCCTGCCCTACCCCAACCCAACATACCAATTTTACTTTGAAGGCGGCGTCGCTTCCTATGTTCATTTCTTAAACCAAAACAAAGAAATTAAGCACGACAACATTTTTTACATAGAAAAACAATCCGAAAATGTCAACGTGGAAATTGCTCTGCAGTACAACAATGATTACAGTGAAGCGCTTTTTGCTTTCACTAACAACATCCATAACCCAGATGGAGGTACGCATGTGGCTGGCTTCCGCGGTGCCCTCACTCGCAGCCTTAACACCTACGCTCGCAATAAAGCCATCCTTAAAGAAAAAGATGCGAATCTGAGTGGTGAAGACGTAAAAGAAGGTATGACCGCAGTAGTTTCTGTTAAAATTCCTGAACCACAATTTGAAGGCCAAACCAAGAGCAAGCTTGGTAATTCCGAAGCCAAAACCGCTGTTGAAGCCGTCATGACCGAAAATCTACTTATTTTCCTCGAGGAACACCCTAAAGACGCCGAAGCTATCATCGGCAAATGTCTCTTGGCTGCTCGCGCTCGTGCGGCTGCCAAAATTGCCCGTGATACGATATTACGAAAAGGCGCTCTCGAAGGTTTTACCCTGCCCGGTAAACTCGCTGATTGCTCCAACCGCAACGCAGAAGATTCTGAACTCTTTATTGTAGAGGGAGACTCGGCTGGCGGCAGCGCTAAACAAGGCCGCAAACGCGAATACCAAGCCATCCTCCCACTACGAGGTAAAGTTTTAAATGTTGAACGCGCCCGCCTCGATAAAATTCTCGCCAATAATGAACTAAAGTCTCTTCTCATCGCCCTTGGAACCAACATTGGCGAACAGTTTGACATTACCAAACTGCGCTACCACCGCGTGGTTATTATGACCGATGCAGACGTTGATGGCGCGCATATCCGCACCCTTCTTCTTACTTTCTTTTACCGCTACTTGCCGGAACTTATTGCCAATAACCATATTTATATTGCTCAACCACCACTGTACAGCATAAAACACGGCAAAGACATGAAATATGCCTACAGCGACGCCGAAAAAGAAACCATCTTAAAAAATCTGGCCGAGCAAAAAGGTATCAAACTTGCCGAAAAAGAAAAAAAAGTAGTAGCTGTCGATCCACTTGCTGACGAAAATAACGACGAAAACCAGTCTTTGGTTATTGGGAATATTAAAGTAAATATCCAGCGCTACAAAGGTCTTGGAGAAATGAACGCCGAACAGCTCTTTGAAACGACTATGGACCCAAACACTCGCACTTTGCGTCAAATTACTTCCGAAGACGCGCAAATGGCTAACGAAACCTTTGAAATCCTCATGGGCGAAGATGTAGACCAGCGCAAAAAATTCATCCAGACCCACGCCAAAAGCGTACAGAATTTGGATATTTAAAATTTTATGATTTCGGTTCATGAGTTACCGCCAAGACACCCAACTCGCCAAAAAGTTGCATTGCAGATAAGGAACGCTCGAAGAGAAGATAGAAACAAAATTTACAACAAGGGAGATGGTGGATGGGAAAACAATCGATCTGGAGCACTATACATTGATGGTTTGGAAGGACTAGCAAACCTCTTTAGATACGTAAAAGATAATGTTTCGAGCAAAGTTGTTTTAGATATTGGAACTGGTTCTTCGCGTGGAATTAGTCGCATAAGCCGAAGTACTATAGGCGAAGGTTTGGAGTTTAAAGCAACCGCTTTAACCATCCACCCTGATACTGAAAAGAATTTAGGTTTAAAAAATATTACCCTTACTTCGTCAGAAACTTTACGGGGTTTTGAGACCAATTCTATTGGGTGTATCCTAGGCTTATTTTCTATTGCCTACAGCGCAGACATGCCATCAACAGTAGCAAGAATTAACCAAATTCTTGTTCCAGGCGGAGTTATAAAAGCAAGATTTGACCAAATACATAATCCACAAGCCTACATAGGAATGAAAACAACCGCTGAATTCGTACAACTACTTACCAATTTAGACTACGACATTTCAAATGAAGGCGGTATTGTTATTGCGATAAAACCAACTAAGAACAAACCGGAACAACCTCTCGTTCAAGCATGTGTTTTAAGAAAAGAAGATGCGTGGTCGGCAGAAAAACAAGTGGAACCATTTTGGGAGCAGGCAGACTAAAAACACTGAAGTAATCTAGCAGTGGGTAAAATACCCATTTCTTTTTAAAACTACTACTTGACAAATAATCCATTTTAAAGTATTGTAATCAGTAATTAACAGCCAACAGGCTGTTTTAAAAACCATAATTTTATGATCCAGGCGATTAAAAACTATTTTGTTGGTTCTTACGCAGAAATTAAAAAAGTCACTTGGCCAACCAAAGAACAGACTATTAACTACAGCTTACTCGTTGTTGGCATGACGATTGGTCTTGCGGTCTTTTTTGCAGCTCTTGATTATGCTTTCAGCTGGGGTATCACCAAGCTTATCAGTCGATAATCAAACATTCAATTTTAATTTTTCTATTTACAGGTGTTGCCTAAAAGCTAATACCTAACAGCTAAAAGCTACCATATGGCAAAACAAACCCTCAATTTGGGAAGGCGTTGGTACGTACTTCACACCTACAGCGGCTACGAGGAAAACGTCAAACGCAACCTCGAGCAGCGCATTGAGTCTTTCGATATGCAAGATAAAATTTTCAATGTTCTCGTCCCCAAGGAAAAACGCATGAAGATTAAAGCCGGCAAACGCGTTTTGGTAGAAGAAAAAATTTTTCCAGGTTATATTTTGGTAGAAATGATTGTAACCGACGACTCTTGGTATGTAGTTCGTAATACCCCAAACGTTACAGGTTTCATCGGCTCTGGAACAACCCCGACTCCAATCGACCAAAAAGAAGTTGACAGCCTTTTGAAACGTATGAATGCTGGCGAAACTCAGCACAAAATGGAATACGAAGTCAGCGATATCGTGCGCATTGTGGATGGCCCATTCAAAAATTTTGAAGGCAAAATCAGCCACGTTGACCCAGAACGCGGACGTATCAAAATCATGGTCTCCATGTTTGGCCGTGAAACTCCAGTGGAGCTTGATGCCCTGCAGGTAAAAAAGATTTAATAAAATACGGCTTAAGCAGCCGGAAAGATACGAAATATGTTTTGTCTTTCCGGCTTCTCAAGCCAATCGGTTTGCTCTACGGCTTCTACGTAGAGGCTTCTCAAACAAATACTACAACTAACTTTATATAATATATGGCAAAAAAAATTTTAACCCAAATTAAACTGCAGATCGTCGGTGGAGCTGCCAACCCAGCACCACCAATCGGTCCAGCTCTTGGTCAACACGGTCTAAATATCGCTGGTTTTTGTAAAGAATTTAACGACAAAACCCAAGATAAAAAAGGCGAAGTTGTCCCAGTTGTTATTACTGTCTACGCCGACCGTACTTTCAGTTTCATCATGAAAACTCCGCCAGTTGCGGAAATGATCAAAAAAGCTGCCGGCATCAAAAAAGGATCAGCCAAGCCACTTCAAGAAAAAGTTGGAAAAATCACCAAAGCTCAAATTAAAGAAATTGCCGAAAAGAAAATGCCTGACCTAAATTGCCACACAGTGGAATCTGCTATGAAAATGGTAGAGGGAACGGCCAAGCAAATGGGCGTAACAGTAGAATAATCCAAACAAAATAAAAAATCCGAGTTTCAACTCGGATTTTTTATTTTAGAAAATTAGTTATTTAAAGCTATTTTTTTAAAATAATCAAAACATCTTTCAACACTTCTTTAATTCCTGATTTTCTAATTTTATTTTCTATACTATTTGCCAACTGTTCTAATTTTTCTGTATCGGAAAACGGAGTTTTAGGACCTTTTTTATACTTCGGTAAATTATTTTTTCTCCGCCATATCTCCTCTTCCTCCAAAGTAAATTCGGCATTACAAAGTATTTTATGAAGACATGAACTATCAACCAGTTGTTCCATAGAGTGAGAGCTCATAACTTCTTTTGATTTTTTTGGATTTTTAGCCATTGCTTCAATGATAGCTTGACGCTTAGTTTCTTTAACCATTCTTCTTTTTTGAGCATTTTGATCTAATCTATTTTGATGCCAGTCCAGTGAGTGCTCAATAAAATTGATGCTTATTCCAGGTGGTCCAAATTTTTCTGACATACTTTATAAAATTAATACCGCATCTCTAAAACCAAAGTGATCAAGATGCAAATAATTTACCGAAGCTCCGTTTACCGCATTTAAAAATATCTTTTTATCTCTCGAAACTAACTGCTTGCTAAGCAATCCCAAATATCGTGTTTTTACCAAAATAAAACGAAAATTTGATCACTTTTAATTTAGCCTACTCTCATTGGTTATAAAATCCGCCCAATTTTCGAGAATAACACCAAAGTCATCGGAACCAATATAAACAAGTTCGTCTTTCTGTGTTTCATTAACACGAACCAAAATAATAAGCTTATTTGACGACTAGCCAGATTAAATTTATTTAAAACTGCCAACACTTCGTCACTATTACTATTACGAGAATTTGACAGGATATTCATTTCCGACTGATCAACCAATACTCTAGGGCCAAACTGCAGCCCTGCTAACGACAATAACCTCTCTCTTCTTTTTTGTTCAGCAACTTCAAATCGGACTACTCCAAGAGCAGCCTTAGCAGCTTGTGCCTGAAAATCAGGGTCAGATATTTCTGGATTTGAGAGATCTAAAATGCCAATATGCTTAGACATAAAAAAAATATTTGACTTTAATTTATAAACATTGCATCCCCAAAACTAAAAAACCGATACTTTTCTTTTACCGCATTTTCATACGTTCGCAAGACAAACTCTCGGTTACCTACGAACGCACTAACCAGCATTAAAAGAGTTGATTTCGGTAAATGAAAATTTGTAATCATCCCATCAATGACTTTAAACTCAAATCCTGGGGTAATAAAAATATTAATATCTCCAGAAAAAGGTTGTAACAAAAATTTTCCCACCCCTTCACCCCCCAAGCGAGAATTTAATTGGAGTTGAGCCAAACCCTCGAGCGTCCGAACGGTTGTAGTACCAACCGCTATCACCCGTCGTTTAGCTGCTTTTGCTTCGTTAATAAGCTGAGCATTTAACTCAGTTACTTCCACCCATTCGCTGTGCATGGCATGCTCCTCAACTACATCGGTCTTTACTGGCAAAAAAGTTCCGAGACCCACATGCAACGTTACTTCCGCAAATTGCACGCCCTTATTTTTTATTTTTTCAATCAACTCTGACGTAAAATGAAACCCGGCGGTCGGCGCTGCCACTGACCCTTCGTGTTTAGCATAAACCGTTTGATACCTCACATTTACTTCGGTGGTTTTTTTATTAACATCCTTATTTTCCACATACGGCGGCAACGGCACTTGTCCATACATATTAGATTTTGCCCGGACTTCAGCATCATCCTCAACAAATCGAACCAGGATCGTTCCATCTAGTTCTTTACTTACAACTTCACAACCAAAATCCTCGGCAAATATTACCTGCGACCCAGGTTTTAATTTTCGTCCTGGCTTAGCTAAAGCCATCCAAACATGTTTATCTTCTGTCGGGCGAACCAGAAAAATTTCCACCATTTTTTCTAAATCAGTATTATCGGTTTTGACCTTTCCTAAGAGTCGCGCTTTAAAGACTTTAGAATTATTCCAGACCAACAAATCACCTGGCTGTAAATAATCAATAATATCACAAAAATGGCGATGTTCGATGGTCTGTTTTTCTTTATTTATCACCATTAGCCGCGACGAATCTCGTGGTTCGACCGGCGTTTGAGCGATAAGTTCCGGCGGAAGGAAATAATCAAAATCAGAGGTGAGCATAGTTTATAAATATTTCGCACGGTTGACATTATGCTCTTCTAAAGTTCTACCATAATGCATTTTTCCATCCGATCCAGTGAGAAAATACCAATACGAATTTTGCTCTGGATGTAAAGCCGCCTTAATAGATTCTACACTCGGATTACAAATAGGCCCAGGTGGAAGTCCAGGATATTTATAAGTATTCCATGATGAATCAACTGTTCTTTCTTGGGCGGTCGTAAAAACATCTCCGGTTCTATCGACCGCATAATGAACACTTGAGTCAACTTGGAGGGCCCAATTTTTCTCGTATCTGCGCCACAAAATATCTGCAACCATATGACGATCACTATTGGTATTCGCTTCGCGTTCTACGATGCTTGCCATGGTAAGGAGGGTATTAAGCCCATCATCCGTGCCATATTTTTCTTCCACACTCTCAATATCGGCCCTATTACTTTCCAGTTCTTTATTGCGCTCGGTAATAAATTTACTCAGCACTTCTTGCAGGGTCGCATTTTTAAAAACTCGTAACGTTTCTGGAGCTAAATAGCCTTCATAAGATACATTACTGGGCTTTTTTTCAATAAATTTTAAACCCGATGGAGGTATAAGTCTAGGTACTTCCACAATTTTTATGAGCAATTTCGCCGGTTTACCAGTGAGCGCCAACACCTGCATAGTGCTACTGGCAAAGCCTTTTAGCACCAAATAATCCGCCACTTGGCGCAGATTCCAACCTGGCAAAAGAGTGAGAGTTACTTCTTCGCGCTTGGCAGCAGCCACCATCCGAGCAGCTTCCATGCGCGCCTCGCGAGCTTGGTATTTTTTATAAATAAACCTCATGGAAAAAATGACCAAAATGAAACACAGGAAGACGAAAAATTTTCTACGAGAAGACATAAATAATTTATTTAAACCCAATTTTGACGCGCCCACTCCAGTCGCTCCGGCACCCCAATATCAATCCACGGCGCCCGCGATTGATAGACATACAAATTCTTAACTCGCGGAAAAACATCATATTCAATACTAAAAACCGCTTTATCTGGAAAATATTGCTGCAAGCGCGGATAAAAAATATAAAATCCGCCATTAATAAAACCAGGCTCGTGCAAACCTTCTTTTTCTTTAAATTGCAGAAGTTTGTTTTTCTCATCCACTGCCAGTGTGCCGTAGCTAGCCGCATCCTCCACATATGATCCCAGAATAAGTCCATCGCTGTCTGTTTTTAACGCACTCACCATTTCTACCAGATCTACCCCAGCCAAAATATCGCCATTCAAAATAACCGTTGGCTCAGCTTTGTTTTTTACAAACTGCAGCGCAAATTTAATCGCCCCACCAGTGCCTAAACGTTCCGGCTCCACCGCATATACGAGTTTTATACCTTGTCGCTCTCCCC
>CAZQNF010000042.1:0-7815 GCA_964594675.1 uncultured Gammaproteobacteria bacterium
TTCCCTCATATTCTTCAAGCCGGCACCAAAGACGCACCCTATTATACCAATTCTTCGCAATTGCCGGTTGGTTATACAGACGATGTTTTTGAGGCGCTTACACTGCAAGATCAGTTGCAAACCAAATATACTGGCGGCACGGTACTACATTGTTATATGAGCGAACGAATATCAACAGGCTCCGCCTGCCGCAATTTGGTGCGAAAGATACTCAGCAACTTTAAACTCCCCTACATCACCATTACCCCAACTTTCTCCATCTGCCCAAAGCACGGCTACATTGCAGGAGAATGGGACTGGTGTCCAACCTGCGACGCAACCCTCGGTATTTATGGAGGCGAACGCAAAGATCTAGATTCACGTAAAAAATATACAAGTATTACACCTGCTCAATAAATTTATTTTTAACAAAAACTATATGCAAAACCAACAAAACACCCAGCGAACTCGCTGTGAAGTCTGGACGCGAGTGATGGGTTATCATCGTCCTTTTTCTAATTTCAATACCGGAAAAAAATCTGAACACTGCTCACGAAAGCATTTTAAAGAATGCGTCGCCTCAGCAAATACCGATTTCGCAACGCGATATGCGATTGCGGCTTAACAATTGATTTTTATGCTTATTTCCGGCATACAACCATGCACGCTTGTTGATTATCCCGAAAAAACCGCTTGCATCATCTTTACTCCGGGCTGCAACTTTCGCTGCGGATATTGTCATAACCCAGAATTTGTATTGCCAGAAAAAATTATTCAACTAAAGAATAACTTTATTCCGGAAACTGCTGTTTTTAATTTTTTAAATAAACGGCGTGGTTTGTTAGACGGCGTAGTTATTAGTGGCGGGGAACCGACTATTATGCCTGACCTAATTGTTTTTATGAAAAAAATAAAATCTCTTGGTTATCTAGTAAAACTTGACACGAACGGCAATCGACCCCAAGTAATTAAACAAGCTATTGAATCTGGGACAGTGGATTACATCGCCATGGATGTTAAAACGAGCCTGAAGGAATATCCTAAACTCGTGGGACCACAAGTACACCCGGACTGCATCAAACAAAGCATTGAGCTAATAAAAAAATGTTCGATCGACTATGAATTTCGCTCCACACTCATCAAAGAAATTCATCCACCAAAAATAATACGGGATATGGCAGATCTTATCGGAACAGCCAAACAGGTTTTTTTGCAAACATTCCGAAACACCATTACCCTCCAAGATGCTTTTAAAAATTACCGCGCTTTTTCCAAAACGGAAATGGAAGAAATTGCGTTAATATTTCTCAAACAAACCAAAAAAGTAATTATACGCGCGTAATAATCTAAATAATAAACTTACTATTTAATAAATTACTATGACTTATATTAACGATGTCTATTTATGGGCAACCGCTCGCTTATCACTGGGCATAATTTTCATCTGGGCGTTTATGGACAAATTGTTTGGCTTAGGTTTTTCAACGCCGCGTTCTAATGCCTGGATTAACGGCGTCTCTCCTACGACCGGTTTTTTATCCCATGGTACCAAAGGAATTTTTGCTCCATTTTTTCATCTTCTCGCCGGCAATACGTTCGTTGACTGGCTTTTTATGTTAGGATTAATTGGGATTGGATTTTCACTTATCAGCGGCATCGCTACCAAAATTTCTGGTCAACTTGGAGCCATTCTCATGGTTTTGATGTGGCTCGCGGTCTTCCCATCACAAAACAACCCCATCATTGACGAGCACATTGTTTACGCGATAGTACTAATGGGAATTTCTACTACTACCATTAGATCTGAAGATTATTATGGTTTAGGAAAATGGTGGAAAAAAATTTCGTTTATACAAAACCATTCGTTCTTAGAGTAATTTTTTAAGCTTAGTATTTAAAAATAAAAAAATGGCATTATGATATAATGTCATTAATTAAATAATTCAGAAATATTAAAATTAAATTATGGCAAAAGAGATAATCGCCGTCATTGCCGCTCTGCTCGCTTTTGTAGGCAATCTTCCTTATTTGTGGAGTATCCTAAAAGGCAAAGTTAAGCCGCATCCGTATACCTGGCTCGTCTGGACCATGGTTTCCGGAATAATATTTTTTGGCCAATTGGCAAAAGGCGCGGGGATCGGAGCGATACCAACCGCGGCTTCCGAAATTTTCACCCTTACCATTTTTCTCTTTTCGCTAAAATACGGATTCCAAGGGATTAAAAAAATTGATAGTATTTTTCTTGGTATAGCACTCATTGGTATTGTTTCGTGGATTCTTACAAGCGACCCTACGCTTTCGGTAATAATTGCAGTCAGCATTGATCTTATCGCCTTTATCCCCACTCTTCGCAAAACCTGGGAAAATCCAAAAACAGAAACTCCTATTTTATATTCAAGCAACGTAGTCCGTCATATTCTCGCGCTTTTCTCGCTACAGGCCTACAATATTGCTACGACTCTACATTCTATCGCCATGATAGTAGTTAATACTTTAATGGTAATTTTTATTTTCTTGCGAAAAAGAAAGGGGTAAATCTAACAAATATTTTTAAATCGTTCAATACTTAAACTCAATACAATAAGAAACCATCCTGTTTAAACGAGATGGTTTTTTATATCTTTTTAGAAGAGACTTATGAACAAACAAAAACTAACTCTCGTCAGTCCTCCTACTTCAAAATAAAAACTAAAATATACCCAAAATAATTAAGTAACAAAAAAATTACTCAAATCAAATTCGACCAAAAAACGCAGATTTGGTAACATCCATACTATAAAAATAATCAAAAAATATGCCGACCATTAATTTTAAAGCCAAACTATTCAAAATCGACTCCTGGACCATTCTACAGTTACCCAAGATCGCCAGTGCAAAACTTCCATCTCGTGGCATGGTAATGGTTAAAGGAACTATCAACAATACCTCCTTTCAAACTCCGCTCGAGCCAGACGGTAAGGGCAGTCACTGGTTTCGAATTGACCAAACGTTAAGTAAAGCAATCGGAGCAAACGCCGACGACACTATAACACTCGCTATCGAACCAACAAAAGAATGGTCAGAGCCTCAAGTACCAACAGATTTAAAAAAAGCTCTTATAAGCGCACCCCAGTCACATAAACTATGGAAAGAAATTACACCCATGGCGCGCTGGGACTGGATTCGCTGGATACGCGCCACCAAACAAACGCAGACACGTGAGCGACGGATTGAAGTAGCGCTCTCCAAACTCCAGGCCGGAGAGCGAAGACCCTGTTGTTTTAATCGTAGTATGTGCACCGAGCCTTTTGTATCGAATAATGGAGTACTGCTTGAACCAACCTAAAATTTTCTCAATACGAAATTTTGCTTTATTTAAAGCAAAAATATTCAACTTCTCTACAAATTTGATCGGTTTATCTCCAGCTGGTCGGATTTTTTTGTACTAAAAATACCTTAGAGGGTTAAAACCCGTACTATTTTGTGTAAAAATAGATTGACAAATTTTGTTTTACCTGCTATTATCCCCCGTCTTTGCCTGTTGTACAGCTGCATTGTCTTAAAATATGAGTTTTAAAAAACATAGTGAAATAGGCCTTTTTTTGTTGGCCAGAGCACTTATAACTGCTCCGGATAATGAAATTTCCTCCTCCAAAAAGGATTCTTTTCGATTTGTTGGCGCAGATGAGACCTACGCCAGCCAAAAACAAGGCCCTATTACCTTAACCGATCCTTTCCGAAATTTAGAAAACTCGAGTAATTGGGAAAGAAAACGCTTCATCGACAGAAATAACCAAAAAACCCAAGACTACCTAGATAACGACACTACTTATATAAACATTCTACGAGAACTGCAAAATACTCGCACCGAAAGAATAAAATGGCCTTTTATCGCCGGACAAAGAGCATTTATCATGAGTGATTATGACCGGTCGCGCAACCAAACCCTACAATATCCGGCACTTTTTTATTCCACTATAGGAGCTGAAGATAAACAATTTAAAATGATTTTTAACCCCTCCGATCTTGGTCTGGGAGTAGACATCGTCGACTATGTACCGTCTCCAGACGGATCAATGGTGGCACTGGGAATTTCTGAAAAAGGAAGTGATGACGAGAGTTGGCTGGTGGTTGACACAGAAACAAGAAAAACTATTGACAAACTTGAGGGTTTGATGGAAATTTCACCGAGTTGGTCTACCTACGGCAGCGGTCTCTACTATCTGCAATACCCAAAAAATTCTCGAGAAAAGGGTGTGTATCGCGATAGTAAAATTATTTATCACGAACTTCCCTACACCAGCGCGCGCGATTCTCGATCCGGAGACTATTTTGAGGTGCCGCAACCATCATCAGAACATATTGAATATACTAATGAAGCGACTCATGCCAACTGGAAAACCAAACCCATCATGTCTCAAGACGGTACTTGCTTGGTATTAGAAATTTCTCAAGGCGCGAAACAAAACCGTATTCATTACATAGATCTAAGAAATGGCCAACATGAGTTAAAAGAACTGATACCTGATTTTGATAATGTTAATACTTTTCTGGGTAACGATGGACCGATTTTATATTTTAAAACTGATCGGAGTGCTCCGCGCGGGCAAGTAATCGCCATAAATATCGATGAAACCGACCCGGTAAAAAAATATACTACCATTATCAAAGAAGACAAACAGAAAACCCTATTTAAAGTAGCAATGGTGGGAGGTGTTTTTATTGCCAACTATTTAATAGACGGACATTCCCAAGTTGATGTTGTAGACAAAAACGGGATTATAAAAAAAGAAAATGTAGAATTGCCAGGAATTGGGTCGGTGGGTGATTTTAGCGGTGGACCACACCACCAGGAAACTTTATTTTATTTTACCAATGAGGTTACACCCCTATCCATCTACCGTTTAAACCTTAAAAACTATAAAATTTCTCCGGTACATATACCCAAACTAAAAATCGCCAATGCAGAAATGGGACCAGAACAATTTGAGACAAAACTGGTATTTTACCCATCAAAAGATGGAACCAGCATTCCCCTACAAATTACTGCCAAAAAAGATATAAAGATGGATGGCTCAAACCCTACCCTCATGATGGGCTATGGCGGGTTTGGCACGCCAATGAAACCAGCTTTTTCCAAGAAAAATTTTTTGTTTCTGCAACGGGGCGGCATTCTCGCCGTACCGCTGGTGCGTGGCGGTGGAGATAAAGGTGAAAATTGGCACAAAGCCGCCGTGGGAGTAAACCGCCAAGTGTCTTTTGACGACTTTATCGCTGCCGCTGAATGGCTTATTAATAATAAGTATACTTGTGCCGACAAATTAGCGGCTGAAGGTTCGTCTAACGGCGGATTACTGGTAATGGCCAGTGCACTGCAGAGGCCAAATTTATTTAAAGCCATAATTACGAACTCGGCTGTACTGGATATGGTTCGTTTTAATAAAACAGACCTAGGCCGCGGTGAGGAATGGGTAACAGAATTTGGTGATCCCCAAAATCCACGGTTATTTGATGTTTTACACACTTATTCTCCTTACGAAAAAATTAAAAATTTAACCAGACAAAACTTGCCTGCCATTCTTTTGACCGGTGGCTTGAATGATAAAAATGTACGGATAGCTCACAGCCTAAAAATGAAAGCCGCCATAGACCGTTGGGAAAAACAAAATGGCCCTACCGAAAATCCTTATCTACTCGCCATAAGCGAAACTGGCCACAAAGGCGCTTCTTCCCTTGATGCTTCTACTAAAGAAGCGGCTTTAAAACTCACTTTTTTAGCAAAAAATCTTGGTATGAGATAATAAAATATCGATCTTTATATGTAAAAATTTCATCGCCAAGTTCTTTGAATAGACAAAAATATTCTACTATGATATAAACGATATTTGTTATTTTACTTTTTTACTCATTTTCCCAAACTAGCCAAAAAAATAAACCTATTCCCCAAAAATTTTACTAACTATGCAAAAAATTAACCGAACCCTCCTTATTATTGCCCTCATCGCCTTGGTAAACATGCTGGGCTATGGGATTATTATTCCTGTAATCTACGACTACTCTAAAAAATTTGGCTTAAGTGATTTCGAAAATGGCTTGCTATTTTCACTCTTTTCGATCTGTCAATTTATTTCTACACCAATTATCGGCCGACTTTCGGATAAATACGGTCGCCGACCTATGCTGATTGTGTCTATAGCCGGTACGGCCTTATCATTTTTTCTCATGGCGATTGCTCCCAATGCCATTTTTTTATTTATAGCTCGCGCGCTTGACGGACTGACTGCCGGGAATATCCCCGTTGCCTTTGCCGTTATTTCCGACACTACCAAACCCGAAGAGCGTGCCAAAGCCTTTGGCTTGATAAGCTCGGCATTTAATTTTGGCTTTGTGTTTGGTCCGGCTGTCGCCGCTCTTACGGTTGGGCTTACTCCTTCTTTACCTTTTACCATTGCCGGCATAGTAACTATTGCTGCCGTTATTATCACCACCCTTTATCTACCGGAAACAAATAAACACATGGGAGAAATTAGTCAAGAAAAATTATTTAATTTCAAAAAAATGTGGCATGCGCTATTTGACGCTAATGTTGGACCAACTTTTTTAATCTCACTATTTTTCTTCATGGCCTTTTCTTGCGCTCTTATTTATGGATTCCAACCCTTTACCCTTAACGTGCTAAAAATTACCACTTCACAAAGTGCTTATATTTTTACGCTATTTGGTATTATCGGACTATTGGCGCAAAATTTCTTTGTCCACCGTTTTTCCAAACGTGTTGGTATAAAAAAAGCCTTTACCCAATCTATATTTTTTGTGGGAATATCTTTTCTTATTATGTTTATTTCCCATTCAGTACCTGTGTTCATCATCGGTGCCATACTTTTATCTCTGGCCAACAGCGTTTCACAAACTCTTTTGCCGACCATTTTATCCCAAGAAGCTGACGATGCATCCCAAGGATCTATTATGGGTCTAAATTCTTCTTATCAAAGTATTGGCATGGTTATAGGACCATTGATCGGTGGCGCTATTGCCACCGCAGTAAATATTTCGACACCTTTTTTACTAGGTGCTGTACTTACCATGGTTTGTTTCTTCTTGTCTTTTCGAGTACTACGTCCAGGTATAAAAAAAGAGGCACTGTTTTAATAAAAACTATAAACAGCCTATAATCTAAAAATCAATCCAACCGGCGTGCTCGTCTATCAGATTTTTTTATGGTACTATTTCCGAGAACTTAAAAAATATGTCCTCTACACAACAACCAGTTGGTTTTTTGCCAGTTTTAGCCGCACTCGGAGGCAATGTATTTATTACCATTATCAAGTGCCTGGGTTTTGCTATGACTGGTTCTTCAGCTATGTTTTCTGAAGCTGTTCATAGTGCTGCTGATACGGCCAACCAAGCTCTGCTTATGCTCGGCATTAAACGTTCCCAGCGCAAAGCCGATAAAAATTACTACTACGGATTTGGCCAAGAACGATTTTTCTGGGCACTCATCAGTGCGTGCGGTATTTTCTTTTTAGGTGCCGGAATTACTCTCTACCATGGATTCATGGCCTTATTGAGTCACGAGCCAATTACCACCCACCCTATTAGCTATATCATACTCGGCATTTCGTTAACTATCGAAACTACTACCCTTTTTTATGCCTTTAAAGAGTTAAAATCGCATAGTACCGAAACAAAATTTTTAGACATTATTCGCTCAGGCGACCCCACCACACTCGCTGTACTCTACGAAGATAGTATTGCAGTGCTAGGCTCACTACTTGCCGCTGCGAGTATTACTCTTACTTCACTTACACAGAGCGCTATCTGGGACGCACTTGGGTCTCTGCTTATTGGGCTTTTGCT
>CAZQNF010000043.1:0-7758 GCA_964594675.1 uncultured Gammaproteobacteria bacterium
CCTGGCCACGCGGATTTTGGTGGGGAAGTGGAGCGTGTGCTTAAAATGGCAGACGGCTGTCTGCTCTTGGTTGACGCCAAAGAAGGCCCGATGCCACAAACTCGTTTTGTGCTCAAAAAAGCTCTTAAAATGGGGTTACGCGTGATTGTGGTAGTAAATAAGATTGATAAACCTGATGCTCGTATTCAGTATGTGCTTGATAAAACACTTGAGCTTTTCCTTGAGCTTGGTGCGAGCGACGAAATTGCTAATTTCCCGGTCGTATATGCGTCCGCGAAAAATGGTAAAGCCGGATTGGAACCAGATTTGGCAGCTATGACCGATATTGCGCCAATTTTTGAAAGTATTTTGCAAAACGTGGCAGCGCCAACCGGTGATTCGGCTGCTCCGCTCCAAATGTTGGTAGTGTCTACAGTTGCAGATAATTATAAAGGCCGTATCGCCATTGGTCGCATTTACAATGGAACTATTAAAGCCAACCAGGAAGTTATGCATATTTCTCGTACTGGTGCTCAGAAAAAATTTCGTTTAACCGCTCTTTTAACTTTTGAAGGTTTGGAGCGCGTGGAAGCCAAAGACGCGAGCGCTGGCGATGTACTTGCCCTTGCGGGTATTCCGGAAGTAAGTATTGGTGATACCATTGCTTCGGTAGAAAATCCGGTAGCGTTGCCAACTATTCATATTGATGAGCCAACCGTTAAAATGACATTTGCTGTAAATGATTCGCCATTTGCTGGTAAAGAAGGCGATTACAGTACTTCCCGCCAGATCCGTGAGCGACTTTTCAAAGAAATGGAAAATGACGTGGCTATGAAAGTCGAGGACGGCGAAATGGGTGATTGGATTGTGTCTGGGCGCGGTGAGCTGCATCTTGCGATTCTTATTGAACGCATGCGTCGCGAGGGTTATGAATTTCAGGTATCTCGTCCACAGGTAATTATGAAAGAAGTGGATGGCAAAAAACTCTCGCCACATGATCAGATTTTTATTGAAGTGCCGGAGATATATTCGGGCGTGGTGATTCAAAAAATGGGTGGACGTCACGGACTTCTCAAAGATATGCGAACAGAAAACGGTACTGTATTTTTGGAATTTGTTATCCCAACTCGTGGACTCTTTGGTTACCGTACGGAATTTTTAACTGATACCAAGGGCTTAGGTATTATGAACACCATGTTCTTTGATTATCAAGAAGATCCAGGTAACTGGAAAGAGCGTAACCAAGGTTCACTCGTTGCGCACGAGACCGGTGAAAGTAATCTGTATGGTTTATTGGGTGTACAGGATCGTGGCGAATTATTTATTGGTCCAAACGTACAGGTCTACGAAGGCCAAGTCGTTGGCCAGAACAACCGTGGTGGCGATTTGCGTATTAATGTTTGTAAAACCAAGCAGCTCTCGAACATGCGTTCCAAGGGCGATGGTTCAGCTGAGCATTTTAACACGCCACATATTATGGATTTGGAAGAATCACTAGAATATATCGGTGACGATGAACTCGTTGAAGTTACTCCACAAAATATTCGTATTCGTAAAGTTATTTTGAATGAAAACGAAGCGAGACGAAAAGCAAAAGGGATGTAATTAAAAATATGAGAAGAGAAGTTGGTCTAAGCTTGTTTTTAGCAGTCGTAGGCTGTAATGAAGACATATCTCCCAATACCAATTTACCAAAATATATTGGAGCTATTGATCAAGATGCTTACCAATTTCCTCGAGAATTACAACAAGTGATAAAAGCAAGTAAAAGAGCTGATCTTAGTACACCCGGAAATAATAATTGCATTGGAAAAGTAGTTGCTGGTAAATCGGGTAAACGTCTGCTGCTTGAAGCGGTTTATCACCCGACCACTCCAGGTTATCAAAACCACCATATTCATCTGGAAGAATTACCGCCAGGTGAAGACCCAGGTTGTGAATTGATAAAGTAAATTGTAAGACTTCGCAAAGAACTACTTCACCAGTAGTTTTTTGTTTGCTTAAAAAAGCCAAAAATTATATAATTCCCGCATCTCACGAAATTTTTTATGATGCGCAAGAAAATAACTGAAGATTCGCGGCTGCGTTATGTAGTCATATTTTTTTTATTACTTACAGTATGGATAATGGTTCGTTTGTTTATTCTCCAGGTGGTTAACCATAATTATTACACTTTGTTTGCATCCAACTCGCACGATATTTACAAAAAATTGCATCCAGAGCGCGGCATGATTTCGCTGCAGGATACTCGAACCGGCGAAACATTTCCGCTTGCTGTGAATCGTGAGTATTATCTGTTTTTTGCCGTACCCGAGGATATCCAGGCTGATAAAAATCTAGATAAAACCACTGTGGTAAATACTTTGGGAGAAATATTTGGCTACGATGATGCGAAAAAGCAGGAAATTCTTAATAAAATTTCTAAACCAAATGATAAGTATGAAGTGATTGAGAAAAAAATCGATGCTGATACCATGGATAAAATAAAAGAAACAAAAATTCCTGGGCTGTATTTTACGCCGCAAAGCTACCGATTTTACCCAGAAAAAAATTTGGGTGCGAGTGTAATCGGTTTTACGGCCTTTGATGATTCTGGAAAACTTATCGGTAAATATGGGTTAGAAGGGTATGCGGATGAACAGCTCAATGGAGAAGGTGGTTTTATAGAAGGGGAAAAGGGTGCACTGGGGAGTTGGATAACACTCGCGCAAAGAAAAATCCAGCCAGCGGTAAACGGTGATGATTTTGTTTTAACTATAGATCGTAGCCTCGAGTATAAAGCCTGCGCTCGCTTAGAGCAGGGGTTTAAGCAATTTGGTGCCAAATCAGCGTCGCTTGTGATGATGAGCGCGAATACCGGAGCAGTACTCGCCATGTGTAGTTTTCCGGATTTTGATCCAAATAACTATTCGCATATTGATGATATTTCTAGCTATAATAATCGGACGATTTTTGAGCCCTACGAACCAGGTTCGGTATTTAAATCCATTACGATGGCTATGGGGCTTGATCTGGGTTTAGTAGGGCCTAACACCCTATTTAATGATCCTTGCCAGTGGGTTATAAGTGGTAAAAAGGTAAAAAATGCTTTAGGCAAATGTTATGGTACAATTTCCATGACACAAGTTTTAGAAAATTCGGTAAATACTGGTGCTGTGTGGGTGGAAAAAAAAATTGGTCCCGAAAAGTTTAAAGAATATGTAGAAAAATTTGGTTTTGGTAAGCAAACAGGAATTCCGTTAAACACTGAAGTGGGTGGAAATATTCGGTCACTTTCAGAAAAGCCAGAAATTTATTTTGCCAATGCTTCCTTTGGGCAGGGTTTAACCGTAACGCCGCTCCAGCTCGCGTCGGCGTATGCAGCGATTGCTAATGGGGGTAATTTGTTTAAACCGTATATTCTTCAAGAAGTTCATCATTCGGATGGCAAGGTAGAAAAAACCCAGCCCCAGCTGGTTAATCGCGTCATTTCGCCAGATGCTTCTAAACTTTTATCGGGTATGCTGGTTTCGGTAGTAGAGAAAACGTATAAACTTCATGGTCGTCTGGATCATTATTATCTGGCGGGAAAAACGGGAACTGCCCAAATTGCCGTGCGTGGCGGTTATGATGCGAATAAAACGAATCATACTTTTACTGGTTTTGGACCGGTGGGCAGTGATAACCCTATTGTCATGGTTATTCGCTATGAAGAGCCAAATCGTTTGTGGTCAGATTCCACGACCGCGGAAGTGTTTCGTGATGTGATGCAATTTGCTATGCAATATTATGGTATTCCTGAACAACGTTAATATGGAAAAATATCTTTTTTTTATTTTGCGATATTGGTCGCGCGTAATTCTAAAAAAATACCAGCCAAAAGTGGTCGGTATTACTGGTTCGGTTGGCAAAAGCTCGGCTAAAGAAGTAATTACTCTGGTTCTCCGTGCAAAATTTCAAGTGCGCTCCACGTATAAAAATTATAATAACCAAATTGGCGTTCCACTTGCGATTATTGGCGTACAAAAAAGTCCCGGCAAATCGGTGTTTGGTTGGTTGCAAGTTTTTCTCCAAGCTTTAAAGATTGTAATTAAAAAAGATAATAGTTATCCGCAAATTTTGGTGCTTGAAATGGGGGCTGATCGCTTGGGGGATATTAAATATTTAACAGATTTAGCGCCGTGCGACGTGGGAGTTTTAACGTACATTTCCCATACTCATACCGAATATTTCAAGACCATCGAAAATATTGCTAATGAAAAAAAAGTGATGATTACGCATCTAAACAAAAATGGTTTTGCGGTAATGAATAGCGATAATGACGAGGTAAAAAAAGTCATGTTTGAGACGAGTGCTCATATTATTACTTATGGTTTTGGTGAAGAGGCGGATTTGCAGGCCAGTGAGGTAAGTATTAAGTATGATGAAAACCAGCTGCCGGTAGGAATCAGTTTTTTTGTAGCGTATCAGGAAAAAAGAGTGCCGGTTTTTTTGCCAGGCGTAATCGCGGCGCACGCCATTCCAGGAGTTTTGGCGGGCTTAGCGGTTGGTATTACCCAAGGTATAGATTTGGTAGAGGGTATAGCCCAGTTACGCCATTATCAAACTTTAGCCGGGCATATGCGGCTTATTGCTGGTATCAAAAAGACCTTAATTATAGATGATACATATAATTCTAGCCCGGACGCTGCCAAGTCGGCACTGGGTACTTTGGGAGGTTTGCAAACACCAGGAAAAAAATATGCTATCCTTAGTGATATGCTAGAAATGGGTGAAGTGGCGGGGCAAGTTCACCGTGAGGTAGGGGAATGGGTGGCAAAAAATGGGGTTGATTACCTAATAACGGTGGGGGCTTTATCAAAAATAACAGCCGCCGCCGCTCGTGATAATGGCTTGGCAGAAAATGTGATAGCTTGTTTTGATGACAGTGTAAGCGCTGGGCGATTTTTACAAGAAAGACTCCGAACCGGAGACGTAGTCTTGGTAAAAGGCTCGCAAAGCATGCGGATGGAAAAAATAGTGAAAGAAATTATGGCTGAACCTATCCAGGCTTCCGAGCTTTTAGTGCGGCAAGAGGCGAAGTGGTTGGAAGGATGAGAATGATGGTGTGCAAGAAGTTTAAAATATTAAAGCGCGAGAGCATAGAAATAATATGGTGGCGTTAAAGTTTGCTTAGACCTCCAGCTCATTGACTTTTTCTGTTCTTTTTGATTAAATATGGTGGTGCCAAATTATATTTGGCCCGTTCGTCTATCAGTTAGGACATCGCCCTCTCACGGCGGAAAGACGGGTGCGATTCCCGTACGGGCTACACGGAATGTAAAATAGAGAGAAGTCTCTATTTTTTGTTTGCTAAGCCAAAATTTTGGCAGAGGAGAGTTGTTTTAGCAGTTCGTGAATTTCTGTTTTTCTATTCTTGTGTCCACCCTGTGTCCAAAAAGTGATGAAAGGGGAGTATGGATGATGACGATTGATAACGAATGAGAAACGATAATTTTGCTGAGATGAGAGTAAATTTGCTAGTTTGAGAAGAAGTTGCTATCATGTCGTTTGTTGGTACGATTTCCGTATGGTCTACTAAACGAAAACGTCAATTTTTAGGTAGGCCAGCTGTATTTATTTTGAATGCGGAAGAAAATTTGGCAAATGTTTAACAAAATATAATTTTATGACGATTAAAACCATACAAAGTAATCTAAAATCCGGTTTGACAGTGGCTCTTATTTCCCTGCCGCTGTCTGTATCACTCGCCGTTGCTTCGGGGGCGACTCCGCAGATTGGTATCATTACCGCTTTCTGGGCGGGTCTTATTGCCGCGCTCTTCGCTGGCAGTGCTTTTAATATCATCGGGCCGACCGGGGCATTGTCTGGAATTGTAGCTACCTATGTGTTACTTCACGGCATTGGTACTTTGCCGGTTTTGACCATTTTGTCCGCTGTTATAATTCTTTTAGCTTATACCTTACGTCTTGAGCGGTACTTGATTCTTATTCCGTCGAGCGTTATTCACGGTTTTACCCTCGGCGTTGCCTGTATTATAGCGCTTGGGCAACTCAATTACGCTCTGGGGTTACATGGCCTGCCACAGCATGAGAGTTTTTTTGCCAACACGGTTGAATCGCTGCGACATCTGCCTGCAGCATCGTTAACGGCTGTTGTAATTTTTCTTTGTTTTACAGCAGGTTTATTTGTATGTAAAAAATTCATTCCTCGGCTGCCTGGAGCTATAATTTTAGCTCCAATTGGCATCATGTTGGGTTATTTGGCGCACATACACGCTATTCCGTTGGTTCTGCAGACACTGGGTGACAAGTTTGGAGATATAAGTTTCAAATTTTTTATGCCTGTGCACTGGGAATTTTCAATTTCTATGATTAAAGCTGGTGCTGTGGTGGCACTCGTGGCTATTTTAGAAACTATGCTCTCGGCAAAAATTGCGGATGGTATGACACGGACTAAACATAATGAGCGACGGGAACTGCTCGCTCTGGGACTTGCTAATCTCGCCTCCGGGCTGGTTGGTGGCATGCCTGCCACAGCCGCGCTCGCTCGAACTTCGCTCAATATTAAAACCGGAGCAAACCACCAGGCATCGGCCACCATCAACGCGTTGGCTGTTGGGCTTATTTCCCTCTTTTTTCTCCGGTATTTTAGCTATATTCCATTACCGGTTATCGCTGCCATCCTGGTCTTTGTGGCCATTCAGATGGTGGAAACAAAGCACTTTATTAAATTTTGGCGATACGAACGAGTTGGTTTTTTTATAGCTCTTTTGGTTGCCGCAGTTACGGTTATGGCTGATCCAATCCTGGGTATACTGCTTGGGGTGGCGGTATCACTCCTCTTTCTGGTTGATCGGCTATCACGCGGCCAATTCGAATTGAAAGTAAACAAATTTGAACAGGGCGTGGTAGCGTCGATGTCAGGCGAAACTATTAAGGAGATTGAGGAGAATGCCGATGTGTTACTCTATTCTATCCGCGGCAAATTGTGCTACATTAATAGCCGCGCACACATCGCCCGATTTGAGGCGAATCTAATTAAATATAAAAACATCATTCTGCGACTGCGTGAAGTGTGCTTTATGGATATTGATGGCGTGGAGGCTCTTGATGAGATTGTGGATATTATTGAGTCGCGCGGTCAACAGGCGCTTTTGACCAGTATTGACCCGGGAGTCCTGAGGCTCCTCGAACAATCCAGTGCAACCTATAACAAACTCAAGCAAAAGAAATTGGTTTTTGAGAAAACTGAATACGCCTTGCGATTTTTGGGTATACCGACTCATACCGAGTAGTTTGTTCTTGCGTCTATAAAAATTTTTATCACGACCAAGTCGCATTCGTACCCAGAGTGGACTGAAAAAATATTGTTTAAAAATAAAAGTTTATATATAGCGTATAAAGGTCATCTGGTTAATTTTTTAGAAAATTCTAGTCTGGGAGACTTGTTTGAAGTGCAAATGTCAATGCTGGTGCAGTGTGTTGTCTATGGTTTATCAAGTGAATACTAGCTGTCGAGCGCAGATACATACCTTAAAAATAAAATAAAAAATAACTAATATGTCAAAAATTATAATTGGAATTATCGGGCCGATTGCTGCTGGAAAAGATACCGCAGCAGAGTATATTTGTGGCAAATATTCCATACCATCTTTTCAAATTAGTTCAATTTTAAAAATGATTGCTGTAGAGCGTGGTATTGTGTTGAATCGCAAAATCTCGTAGAGTTAGGCACAACTCTTGCCCAAAAGGAAGGCGAAGATTTTTTGGCCAAAAAACTGCTGGAGTCAATTCAAAC
>CAZQNF010000044.1:0-7645 GCA_964594675.1 uncultured Gammaproteobacteria bacterium
TTTTTTTCTGAGGTAAATCAAGGAATAATCAGATTTTAAATACAACATTGTATATTCATGTCTTCAGGCCCCCAAAAATTTACAGGTCAACGAGTTGCTCCGGATGCAGAGATTTTGCATGACACCGTGCGGGTTAAAAGCAGCAGGGATACGGTTGATGAAGCATATCTTGCTATAGCAAGAGAAATTTTTGGCGAACCCGCTAAAGGAAAATCAGGCATGTCCCCAGATTGGGATGCTTGGCACAAAGTAATTTCTAAAGACTATATTGATGGTATAGAAGACAAAGAAAATCAATCTCGTTTGTTTATTAAGCTTATCTTAGAAGCTATTTTTCGTGAAGATAAAAAAAAGTTAGATCTCCTGGTAGAAATGGCAGCAGATTTTTTTGGGTATAAAAATAACAGTGATGAATTGAAAATGCGCATTGCCTATTTTTTGGCAGATAACGACAAGTTTACTTTGGTAATGATTAAAAATTTTATTTCATCTATTTATTCCTGGCAAATTCATGACGATGCTTTGGTAAGGATAATACACCAATTGGGAGGGGAAAGAAGAGATTTTGCTCGGCAATTAGCAGGAAGTATACGAAATGTTGAGCTACAAGAATCAATGTTAAAAATTTTAAAAAAATAATTTTTAAAAAATTTCTATGTCATTTACCGAAGAAGAAAGTAAAATTCTGAGTAATTATGTAACGGATGTGGGTGGAGATATCTTTGCGATTAAAAATTTGCCTGGAGTGGTAGGGGCAGTGTATGCACGCTATAGCCGAGCCAAAACTGGATTTCAGGAAACCTTGCTGCGTGAGTTTGTGCAGGCTGGGATGCTGAACGAAAAAAAAGCCGATGAGCTGATTGAGCGCGTATTAGTGGCGTACGGTGATGATTCAGTTGGTGAGCTTGAAGGGGCGCATGTTTCGTTTGAGAATATTTCAGCTATTGCCGAAAAAGCCGTAGTAAATCATCGAATTGGCGGGGCATTTATTACCCAATCGACGCGCTATGTATTTTATGATGAAAAAGCTCAAAATGGTCAGTATCGCTATTACCGTGATCCAAATATTTTAGCCTCCTCTTTAGGGGAAGAATATATTCGAGTCATGGATAAATGTTTTGATACGTACGCGCGTTTGGTAGCGCCAATGCGAGGGCTGCTTGAAAAAAGAAAGCCACTTGAAGAAGCAGAATATGATGTACGTGGTTGTGGAAAAAAAGAAAGACTGTCAGATTTGACCGAAGAGGGCCATGTGAAAGCTTTTAAACGAACGTATGATTTTGATTTGCGAGCGAAAGTGTGTGATACCCTAAGAGTGCTTTTGCCGTTATCAACCCTTCATAATACTGGAGTGTTTGGAAACGGTCGATTTTATCAAGGCATGATTTCAAATTTTTATTCGAGTTCGTTTACCGAAGTGCAGAATATGGGTGTTTCAACCCATAAAGCCTTAAACGGAGTTATTCCTAAATATGTAAAGCGTGCCCAAAAGAATGAATACCTAGTGCGTGTGAATAAAAATATGCAAGAATTGACAGATGATTTGTTGCAAGGAATTCGTCCGGAAAATCGTGAAGAGGTAACACTGATGCCTGTGGCCTACTCGCAAGAGGATTTTGATATTTCAACGACGGCAACAATGTTGTATGCGTATACTGATTTGTCCTTAACGCAATTAATAAAGTTTGTAAAAGAATTACCTGAAAGTAAGAGAGAGCTTATTCGTGAAACCTATATTGGTTCTAGAAGTATAAGACGAGATCGACCTGGTCGGGCGCTGGAGGATGGGTATCCGTATAAGTTTGATTTACTCGTTACGTTTCAAGTATTTAAGGATTTGATGCGTCATCGGATGACCTCACAAATTTGGCAGGCATTTACGCCATCTCATGGTTTTTATATGCCGGAAGAAATTAAAGAAATTGGTTTAGAAGAGGAAGTATTAGCCGCAGAAAAAGAAGCGCGAGAACTCTATCAAAAATTATACGAAGCTGGTTTGAAAACTGAGGCCCAGTATGCAGTATTACACGGCCACAAGACTCGCTGGGTACTGCAAGCAAATGACAGAGAACTTATGCATATGTTTGAACTACGAACTACTCCTCAGGGACATCCGGAGTATCGTATGATTTGTCAGCAAATGCATCGCGAAGTAGCGAAACGTTCGCCGTGGCGAGCAAAAGCAATGAATTTTGTCGATTATAATGATTATTATTGGTCTCGGGCTGATAGCGAAGCTCGCCAACGGGTAAAAGAGAAAATGCTAGAGGAAAAATTTAAAGATTCTTAAAATATGTCTCAGGGTAAATTTATCGTAGTCGACGGAATTGAGGGTTGTGGTAAAAGTACGATAGTAGATTTTTGGAAAGAACATTTGGAAAGACAGGGTAAAAAGATTTTTGATTTTAAATATTTTTGGAAGAAGCATGGTCGACATCCGGAGTACGCAGATATAAAAGATGCAGATATTATTTTTACCGCCGAACCTACGTATGTGGGCATTGGCCAAGTGGTGCGCGAAGAACTTATTAAGAATGGCACTGATTATCCAGTACTCGCGATTGCCGAAGGGTACTCGCTCGATCGTCTGATTCTCTACAAGAAATTTTATATCCAAGCTTTGCAAGAAGGAAAAACTATTCTCACCGATCGTTCGTTTACTACGTCGCTTGCGTACCAGGCCGGAACAGATGGTCGGCTTAGCTACGAGACTGTTCTTGGCTTGCCGGGCAATGCACTGGCACTGGAGTGTGCACCCAGTGATCTGATTTTGTTTACGCTGCCTCCGGATGTAGCAGCCCAAAGATTGTCGCAACGTTTTCACAAACAAGATGATGCGATTTTTGATAAAATAGAATTTCAAAATAAGCTGGCAGATGTTTTTGTATCAAAGGAGTACCAAGAAATTTTTACTAGTCGAGGCACGCAAATACATTTCTTGTCAACGAACGATGAAGTTGATATAGTACAGGAAAATTCACTTAGTTTGTTACATAAAATTTTATCTTTTTAATTTATGCTTCTTAGCGCTAACGACATTGTTAAACAAACGTGGCATACGTATAAAACCCATTGGCGAACTTTGGTACCGTATATTCTCGCCAACTTTTTGCCGTATTTGGTGTTGTCGTTATTTGCTCTGATTGCCATTATTATTACCGCGCTCATATTACGCTATACGTCCGGAGGCGGCAGCGCCGCCCTAGGTTTAGTAATAATTTTAGTGGTACTCGCGGCACTGGTAGCGGCACTTGTCTTTAGTTTTTGGGCCGGGCTCGCACTTATGAAAGCGGTCCGTGATTTGTATGTAACGGGAGCTACCAATAAATTTAGCGAAAATCTGAAATTAACGAGTCAGTTTATTGGGAACGGAATTGCGGTAACGGTTTTGAAAGCAATTCTTATTTTTTTGGGTGGTATTGCTTTTATTATTCCCGGAGTTATTTTTACTGTTTGGTTGGCTTTTAGTTCGCAGGTCGTGGTTTTTGAAAATCAGGGACCAGTCGACGCGCTTAAAAAGAGTAAAGATTTGACCACCGGACGGTGGTTTGAGGTGGTCTGGCGTTTAGTGGTGCCGTATATTATTTTTTGTGCCATTTTGGTGATAGTGCTTTTGCTAGTCAGTTTTGTTTTTCCAGGCAACCAAAATCTGGTTCAGTCATATAAAGTAAATGGAACGGTAAATATGTTTGATATGATAACGTATATTATTGAGCAAATTTTAACAAATCTGGTGCTGGCAGTGGGTTCACCCCTCTTAGTTATTGTCGGGGTTATAGTTTATCTCAATCTTAAAGAAAATCCGGCAAATCTGCCTCCTTCGAACGGTCTGCAGAAATTATAATAATAAGTAAAACTGCCTTATAAAGGCAGTTTTTTATTGGATAAATGTTTGCCAAACACATTGTAGAATGTTAGAATCAAAGCAATAATATATCTTTTTTATGGAAAAATACACTGCTATTATTGGTCTTGAAATTCATGTGGAGCTGAAGACCCAGAGTAAAATGTTTTGTGGTTGCCCTAACGATCCGCATTTGGCTGACCCAAACACCAATATTTGTGAGGTTTGTTTGGCACATCCCGGCACTTTGCCTGTACCAAACGCGAAAGCCATCGAATGGGCAGTAAAAATTGCCCGCGCTCTCAACTGTTCAATTCAGGAACGATCGCAATTTGACCGCAAGCATTATTTTTATCCGGATCTGCCCAAGGGTTACCAGATTTCACAGGATCATTTTCCGATTGGCTACAATGGTTTTATGCTCCTGGAGCATCTCGATAAAAATCATCGTTTAAATGCCAAAATTAACGTTGCGCGTGTGCATCTCGAAGAAGATACTGCCAAGCTATCGCATAGCTCCGGGAATGAAACGGTAATTGATTTTAATCGCGCTGGTGTGCCGCTGGTTGAAATGGTGTCCTGTCCGGATTTGCAATCAGCGCTTGAGGCAAAAACCTATTGTCAGGAACTGCAGCTTATTTTGCGTTATCTTGGAGTAAGCGATGCGGATATGGAAAAAGGGCAAATGCGTTGTGAAGCGAATGTTTCCGTACAATCAACGGGCCAATTTCACATTGAAGGCGACAAAGTGGTGCCAGCGATTGGTTATACTTTAAATAATAAAGTGGAAGTAAAAAATATTAATTCTTTCCGTGCGGTGGAAAAAGCGATTGAATTTGAAATTAAACGTCAGACCGGGCTTTTGGAAGACGGGAAAATTTGGCCGCAGGAAACGCGAGGTTGGGATGATCCAAGCAGCTCAACCGTAAGCCAGCGTATTAAGGAAAATTCGGCAGATTATCGGTATTTCCCAGAGCCCGATATTCCGCCATTTGAGCCACTGGTTTTAACACAAAACGTCACTTTACCGGAACTCCCTATGGCTAAGCGCAATCGTTTTCATAACGAATACGGTTTTTCGTATGCGGACGCAGATTTACTGACAGCGAACCAAACCTGGGCTGAGTACGCGGAGGAAGTAATGGGTGAGCTTGCTGAGTGGTTGCATACCATAGAAAACGAATCAACAGCTGAGGAAACGCGCATGCAAAAAAGTCGTGAGCTCGCTAAGCTCGCGGGAGGTTGGCTCACCAGCAAACTGATTGGGATTCTTACTGAAAAAAAGATGGACATAAAAGATGTGCGTTTATCACCGGAAAATTTTGCGGAACTCGTGGCACTTATCTATACGCAAAAAGTAAATTCGACCAACGCGCAGAAAATTTTACTTGAAATGGTGGAATCTGGTGTAGATATGGATCCAACGCATATTATGGAAGACAAAGGTTATGGCCAGATAAAAGACGAGAACAAGCTTGCTGAGGTAATAAACCAGACTATAGCCAATTACCCAGCCCAAGTGGCGCAGTTTAAAGCTGGGAAAGAACCAATTATTAAATTTTTGCTTGGCATGGTGATGAAATCGACCGAAGGCAGTGCTGATCCACAGGTGGCGGAAAAAATGTTGCGGGAGAAAATGCTTGTTTAGTATGTCAGAAGATTTTTGCAAAAGATCTGAACCAGATGAGTTTGGTTTAGCTGCAGAATTAGAAAGTAGAAGAGGTTTGCAAAGACAAATTGAACTTCTTGAGCTGGCTCAGCAATTTGATGAAAAGGGCTATCCAGCACCAATAGCTTTGTCAGATATGGTGAGGTTAAAACAAAAAAACCCAGAAACTCGGTGGGCAGAAATTCTGTTAAAAAATTTAGAACCTGGCGGGAAAATTCGGTTGCAAAATATCACTTTTATACAATCTTTACGGCATTGTAACGAGAGTGGCCCATTTATTCCTCTACCTTTTACTGTGTTGTCAGGGGGAGGGTATTTTATAGGTAGAGATGAAGATAGTGATTTTATTTCTGATCTTCAATACGTTACCAAACTTCTCAGACTTTCGGATGTAGAACAGTTAAGTTTTCTGGTTAATCCGTCCATTGATCCGCGGCGTCAGGCGTTTTTAGATACATCGCTCATTCTTCCGCATACGCGTTATGCTCACATGCTGCATACTTCCAGTCTAGCCGAAATCATCGGACACATTAATGGTTGGTCGCCAGAAGTTATAAATAAAGCCGTGGCTGCCACGTTGGTTCATGATGCTGCGACGGTAGCGGGTGGCGATGTGGTAAAAAATGCTATTCCTGGACGCCTGAGTGAAGAAAGGCTTTTGAATCGGATTCTGACGAACCCTCAAGCACTGGAATTTTTCGCTAAAAATAATCTGTCTATTTCGGAAGTTCAAGATATGGTGGATAATAAAGGTATGCTCGGAGAAGTGCTCGATTTTTGCGACAGGTTGAGTTATACGATTCTTGATGTACAAGCAGCTGGTCCTCTTTTTAAAGAGTCTTCTTGCACATTAGCGGAAAGATCTGAATTAGGAATACTTTCGGGAAAAGGCTTGGGTGTGGTAGATTTACTGAAAAAATATCCGAATTTTGGGGATATTATATTTGATGTCAGGGTGGACAAAAATATCGGAAGGATGTATGTAGAAAATAGCGAATTGTTAGGGGTATTTTTGGAAATGCGGGCTATTATGCACAGAGATTTATATATGGATCCGATCGCCAGATTAGTACAAGAAGCGGTGTTGGTGCCGTTAATTCAACAATGTTGGAAAGATGGTGGTTTAACTTCTGAGAATCTTTTGCAATGGGGCAATGCAGATCTGCAAACCTATTTAGCCAAGCGTCTAAATATTGGTCTTGGAGTAATGTTTGGAGTATATCTAACCAAGCAAGTGAGCGAGCAGGATATTCAGGTTGAGGTAGCTCGTTCACTCGCAGAAGCACAAGAAATAAAAAATAATCTCGAACGTGGTGGGAGAAGAATAGTTTCTGAGTTTAATGATCTGAAAGGATTTAATTCGTCCACGCATTTGTTGGTTAAAACACCTGCAGGTTTAAAACAATTTAAAGATGCTTGCCCGGAATGGGCACAACGAATAAATACTATTGTTGACGAAGCTAAGAGGCTTAAAATTTATCATGCTAAGAAAATGGAATAGTGATTTTATAAATATGAATGAAGCAAGGTCTGAGTTTACAAAACTGCCAGGTAAAGTATTGGAACAAAAAATTCCGGCCGGTTTTTTTATTTCTTCAGAATTAAAAATTTTATTGCAAAATTTATCTCCAGATGAAAAAGTTGTTGTAATTCATCCAGAATTTGGCAGAGGAATTTTAGTTTTGCGCAGTGAGAATGGAGGTTTAGTTGTAAAAGTTCAGTTTGGTAATAACATTAAAATTATTGACGGATCAATTGTGGGTAAATTATCTGCTGATGTAGATAGTTCAACTCCAAAAATTTTACCTTTAGTAAATCGTTTGATTCAGCCACTTTCTGTTGAAGCTGTGGGTTCAGAAGTTCCAGTACCTCCTTGGGGAAAAAATCTACCATTAGATCAAGCGGCGGCTCGAGCTATATACTACATGCTTGCAGATAAGCCAAAGTTACCGGAACGACGAGAAAGTAAATTTGGTGAAATATCTCGACTGTTAACGAATTTATTTACACAAAATAGACATTTAAAACTTCGCTCACCGGATAATGATCATTTTTATTGTCCTTGTTCAGATCGGGATGTGTTACTGATAGTTTTACGAACAGCTTTTTTAGATGTGCCGACAAAAGATGGG
>CAZQNF010000045.1:0-7475 GCA_964594675.1 uncultured Gammaproteobacteria bacterium
TAAGGTCCCGGGTTCGAACCCCGGCCGACCCACAATACATATTCCTGCTTATTAAGCAGGAATATTTTTATTAAAAAACTTTTATGATATCATAATGGAAATTAATTTATTTATAAACATTTTACATGTCTATTGAAGGAGGGGTAGAAATAATTTCTCAACAAGATAGAATAAAAGAACTAAACACCCAGCGTGCGGAAATCCTACGCAGAACGAGCACTTTGTCCCGAGTATACCCAAACCAAGATCATGCGAACGAGCGAGAACGACTTCGATCACAAGAATACGCTGAATTAAAACTTAAATATGCCCACCTTCTTCAACAGCTTGCTGATTTAGATTATTATCCATCAGATTATTCCGAAGCTCAAAAAACAGAAGATCCGCCCGCAAAAGCTGCGACACCCCCATTCAAAAGAATTAAAAAACCCTCTCTCACCAATGGACGTGGTCGTAAAGACACTTCAGCACTAGGTGTAGATATTTCATTTTTACAAAACATTAAGCCTATCAAGCCTATTTCACCATGATTTAAAAATACACGTCCTGAGAACGTGTATTTTTAAATGTATATTTACGAAGCAAATCCCGGAAAAAAATCTGTCTTAATATTTTTATTTTTTACTTTCATTTCTTTCAACATTTTTTCAAAACATTCTACCATCGCAAACGGTCCGGAAACATAAAACATTCTTTCTTGGTAATCACTTACCTCTGTTTCAATAAGTTTTTTATCAATAATCCCCACCCTTCCCTGCCAACCCACAAGTTGAGCGCTTGAACTATCCGAAATATTATAAATAACTTTAATACCCAAGCGCTGTTTCGCCTGCTCAAATACATTGGCATAAGCCACATCTTCCGGAGTTTTATTGGAATAAATGAGGACAATATCTCTTTTCTCGTTTTTATCGAGCAAATATTGTATCATACTGCGAAACGGCGTAATGCCGATGCCGCCAGCGATAAACACGAGTTTTATGGTTTGGTCTTTTGGCAAAAGAAAATCTCCGGTGGCATGAGAAACTGTTATAGTATTCCCAAAATTCATGGCTACCAAATTTTTCTTAAAACTACTTGAATCAGAAAATATTTTAATGCCAATCTGCAGTTCTTTTTCGGTGGGCGAAGACGCAATCGTAAAATATCTTCTATTCCCACGACTATCTGGATTATCGTGAGCAAGCGTCCATTCGGCGTATTGCCCGGGCTGAAACTGTAAAGGTTTAGGCGATTCAAAAGCAAAATGAAAGGTATTGTGAGCGATTTTTATCTTAGACTTTAACTTTAAAATAAGTTTTTGTTTTGGCGTTACCGCAAACGAAAAAATATTTCCCAAGACGAGTGCCAATTCGGGCGTAGAAAATATCGGCCCAAGATGAAATGGTAAAGCAAACAATATTCCCACCAAACCTCCATATACTACTTGTAATTTTTTGGTTGGCGGTGTGGTTAAGGGTTCGGTGAGCATGACCCCAGCGAAAAAAATTACTGGCCAGGAAATAAATATACTCGTAAAAATACTTGCGATGTCCGTATGGCGCAAAACCGTAAGGATTAACATGGTAATAATAGTTACCAAAATAAACGCAAAAAAAAGATGAAAACGATGAATTTTACGTAAAATAAGAAATCCGAATATAAGTGTTACCGGCAGCATAACCGCGCTCCCCACCCACCAAATGGCCAAACCACTTCCTGCAATACCAATAATTACCAGAGCGATCGCGGCTGGATTAAAAATGTGTTTTTTGTGATACACCAAAATATATTTTGAGGCCATGGCAATCACGCTTGCCCCCATCAATCCTACGGCATCGCTCCAATTATTAGGCGCGGAAAGTACAAAAAACAAAATAAGCGCTGTAATAACCATGGATTCCGTGTTGGTCGGAATTTTTAAGAACTTAGAAATTGCAAAATTACTTATTAAACAACAAATTATAAGCAAGCTTAAAGATTTAACTAAAGACAAAAATGGAAATGACAAAAATCCGAGCAAACTCGCAATAAGCGCATACATTACCATTCCGGAAAGCCCGTAAAGAACGAGGCGATACATGGTAATTTTATTCAAAAAATTATCAACCCATTTCATACACAGTAATTATGAAGTAAAAAACTCGGCTGCAAAACCATCGGATTTTTTAACAGAGAAATCCGCGTAGAGAACAAGATACTCAAACTGGAATTTATTTTGCAATCTTTCCGGCTCCACAAAAAATAAACAGGTTGTAAGCCCATCGGCGAGTATAGCTGTCTTGGCGATTGCCCAAACTGCGAGAATATTTTGGGGTGAACTGAGAGTTTTGGGATGAATAATATGGTGCCAGTCTCCCCACTTACGACGATTGCCGGCTGATCCGCAGATACTTTGATTGGCGATATTTACCACCCCAATTACCTGGCTCGTGTCCATAGGATTTTCTAAACCTACGCGTAATTCTGACGAAGTTTCACTTTGGTACAAAATGTCACCACCTGCATCAACACAAAATGATCGAATATTTTTCTGTATAAGAAGCTCTCCAATAATATCTACCAAATACCCTTTTCCTGCCGCGCCAAAATCGAGAAGGACCGGTTTTTTAATTTCTAGATTCGGAAAATTATAATCTAAAACCTCATCCCAAACCGGAACTCGTTGCAGAGATTTGGATTGCAAAGAGTACTCAGCATCATACCCAGCTTCAACTAAGGTTTGACCAATGAGCGGGGTAACTGCGCCATCAGTAAGATTGTATAAACTATAATATAAATCAAACATTACTTTTGCATCTTGAGGCAGACCGTAATTGCCTTTTTGCTCAGCCATTTGCGCTACTAGCGAATCTGACCGAAAACGCGAGTAGTCTTTATCAAAGACTTCGATTCTTTTTTTTATAGCATCAATAATCTGCGAAAAATTGGCCGAAGAAATTTCTTCATTAATATCAATTTGCCAATGAGTTCCAATGCCTTCAAAAACAGCGCTTGGCATAATTTTTTAACCCTCAATTAGGATTGAGCTTGAGTTTTAATTTTATTCACAGCGTCGTTAAAACCTTTTGGTGTAAGAGATGAACCCGAAACTTTACTAAGAGTTACATCGCTAATTTTTTTTCCAACAACAAATTGTTTATAATTTTCGTTAAACATTTGTTGATAGCGAATTGACATTGGAGATTTGGCTTTTGGTTCAACTGTAGCGTCAGTAATAATACTATCTTTAAGCGTTAATTTTACTCCTAATTCGTCTAATCCAGCCGGTGAATTATACGTTCCTACCGCAGAATACGTTCCGTCTTTATAGCCACTAGCTACTGGCGTAATCGTTTCGGTGCTAGTTGATTGCTGGCCGGAGTTTACCACTTCGCCGGCTGTAGTCGTGTTTAAAGCCCCATCATTATTAGTCATGGTGGAAGTGCCGCACCCAGCCACACTTACAGTTACAATCATCAGGAGTACGGCAAGCATAATTTTTGATTGCGCAGAATATTTTTTGTCCATATTTTAGAATACTTAATTAAAATTAAATTCAATATATATTACAACGTATTTTATAAATTTATTTCATTTTTCAAAATGTAAGGCCTGGGCCGGAGCGAGAACTGCCAAGGGATTCTGTTTCCACTCGTCGGATACATCGGCGTAAAGCTCAAGTTCATTTCCATCTGGATCAAGAATGTAAAGGCTGTGCGTTACCGAATGATCGGTTGATCCTACAATTGGTACATTTTTAGAAACTAATTCTTTGTAAGCTTGCTGTATGTCTTGGGGAGAATCACCAATTTTAAAACCAATATGATAAAGACCAGGCTTAGGTTTTTCCTGAACTGCAGACTTTCCACCAACTTCAATAAGTAAAAGTTCGTGATGTGTGCGACCAGCAGAAAAAATAGCCATACCTGGTGCTTGATGAATTTGTTTAAACCCTAATGTATCACGGTAAAACGTAGCCATACGCTCAGCATTGGTTACATAGAGTACAACGTGTCCCAACTCTTTTATTTGCATACAAGAAAAACATACATATGATACCAAAAATATTACCCCTGTACAAGTATCAGCTTTTTCAAACACGACTTAACTGTAATAAAAAATCTTATTACTGATAGGCAAAAAACTGCGTAATAACGAGCAGACATAATCAGTCCGAAGCGTGGTTTTATTTTATTCTTTTTATTTTTAAAGACTGAACCATGTCTAAAATATCTACCGCGCGCGCAACTGGCAAAACTTGCGCAAGAGCCTTACCCATCTCTAAAGCTATGGGCTTATGTTCCAATAAATAATAAAGAGAACGCACAAGTTCACCGTGATTACTCGCTTGATTAAAGCAAAATATAGCTTTTTTCTCAGCTAAAAATTTGACATTTTCTTCCTGATGGCTGTGAGGCATGGGAATAATAATGGCCGGTTTATTAAAATACGACAACTCCGTCAGTGTGGCAAAGCCAGCACGAGCAATTACAATATCAGCGGCGGCGTAAGCCAAATTTATTTCGGATTGCAAAAATTGGTAAGGATGATAATTTGGTAATTTTGAAAATTTCTCTACTTTTACACTCGATCGATCGGTTCCAAGAAGATGAATAAGATGAATTTTTGGTGACATTTCCGGTAAAAAACTAAAGACGAATTCATTGATATATGCAGAACCTGTTCCACCCCCTAACACCAGAATTGTCGCACTCGATTCTGGAATATGAAACCAAGATTTTGCCTTCGACTGATCTACCATCTCTAAGTCCCGAACCGGATTGCCGAGCAGGTGAGTTTTGTGTTTTGGGAAGTATTTTTTACTTAGTTCGAGGGCAACCGTAATTTGTGTAGCGAGTGGCGCCATAAGTTCGTTGGCGAGGCCGGGCACGACATCCTGCTGGTGAACCCAGGTTGGAATGCAGAGTAAAAACGCGGCATAATGGAGCGGTACACTCACAAATCCGCCAGCCGATATAAGTAAATCTGGTCGCTCTTTTAAGAGAAGAAACAGGGATTCAAAAAATCCAAAAATAATTTTAAAAATATCCCAAACATTTTTAAGGGAAACGTAGCGTCGTAGTTTGCCGGAAGCGATCGCAAAAAAAGGCAGATGGTACCCAAGTACCATCTGACGCTCGGGCCCAGTTCGTGTTCCTACCCAGCCAAATTTCCAGTCGGGATTTTTATCGTGAAGCGTCTGAAAAATGGCAATGAGTGGCGTAACCGGTCCCAAAGTTCCGCCGCCCGAAAAAAATATTTTCATAGCTTAAGAACTGTTTTAACTTTAATAATCTTTGAGTTTGTTAATCAGATCAGAATTTTGGATGCGCTCGAGCGCTTTGTGTTCGATCTGGCGAATACGTTCGCGGGTAACACCGAATTCCTGACCCACTTCTTCAAGAGTATGTTGTACACCATCCAAAAGTCCAAAGCGCATTTCGAGAATTTTTTGTTCACGCGGAACCAGGGCTTTAATCGCTTCCTGGACATAATCTTTCAAAATCTGGAGTCCGGCTGACCGATCCGGCGAAATATTTTTTACGTCTTTAATAAAATCACTGAGCTGCGCATCATCCTCATCGTCACCTACCGGCACTTCAAGCGACACCATTTCTTGAGAAATCTTAACAATGTGCTGCACTTTATCAATCTCTTCACCCATCTCAAAGGCAATTTCCTCGATGGTTGGATCGCGGCCCAAATCTTGCAAGAGTCGGCGATGTACTTGCTGGTAACGATTGATGGTTTCGACCATGTGCACCGGAATACGGATAGTGCGTGACTGGTCAGCGAGAGCGCGGGTTATGGCCTGGCGAATCCACCACGTGGCATAGGTAGAAAATTTAAAACCTTTGCGATAATCGAATTTTTTAACAGCGCGGAATAATCCCAAATTGCCTTCCTGAATAAGATCGAGGAGGGACAAACTTTTACCAACGAATTTTTTAGCATGGGAAACGACCAGACGAAGGTTCGCTTCAATAAGACGACGCTCGGCGGCTTTATCACCTTTTTCCTTGCGTTTGGCGAGAGCAACTTCTTCTTCACCGGTTAAAAGCGGAATTTTTCCGATCTCACGCAAGTACATCTGAATCGAATCAGAAGAAATCTGCGCTAAATCAAACGGTACATCCATATCTGGCTGCTCACCCTGAATATCTTTGAGAACCGAACGCTGAGTGGTTTTACTACCCAGTAAGTTTGTATTCGTCTCTACGACTGATACGCCGTTTTTATTAAGAACATCCAAAAACCCTTCGTACAAGTCTACATAATACTCCGGGAAAGGGAAAACTTTATTGACTTCGGATTCAATGAGAAAATTACGATCTCGCCCTTTTTTTAACAAAGCCCACAAAGTTTCCATGGCAGGTTCAGCCATTTGTTCGGGGGTGAGCGTTGAAGCTAACACCGAATTATCAATAGATGTTTTTTTATTATCTGAGAAGGTGGTGGAAATGGTTTTTTTCTTTTTAGGGACAGTCGTTTTCACTACTAAAGGTTTTATAATTTTCTTTTTAGGTTCAATCTTTATTTTGGGAATAATGTTTTTAACAGACGCAACAAGCTTAACAACTGCTTTTTTTATAGGCAGTTCTTTCTTTTTCAGATTTTTTTTCGTTGTCATAAGCGATTTTATGATAAAGATTGTAAGTCGTGAAGCAACTTTTCAATTAAGCTACTATCCCCTTTCTTTTCAGCAATAGCGAGCGCATCAAGGAGTTCGGTGCGCTGTTTTTTGATGGTTAAACGCTGCAATTCTTTGATAAGCGAACTGACTTCAAAGGCAATTTGTTCGCTCGTCCAGTCAGGATAGTCTTTAGCGGCTTGCAAAAGCAAGACTTGCGCCAGCGGGTTATCTCGTAAAATAAGCTCGATAAAATCCGTTGTTTGAGAAGTAGTATAGCTCTTTTTAAACGTTTCGTAAAGGTCAAGCATCTCGGGGTCATGACTGAAGAGTCCAGGCGATAGAAACTCTAGTTGCTTACCAAAAAGCCCTGGGAATTTTATAAAAATAGACCATAAGGCGCGTGCAATGGAACTTTCTCTTGACATAGCCGTTGGCGTAACAGTATTTGACGGGGAGATTGATCGATTTATAGGCTGTTTCCGGGCAATATTTTTTACTTCCTCTTTAAGGATTTCTACCTCCAAATGCAGCTTGCTGGCGAGAAGTTTAAGCCAATAATCACGGTCAATCGGTGAAGGCAACCGACTGATTTCGGGCGCGATATTTTCGACAATTTTCTTTTTACCTTCGTTATCATCGACGTTAAAACTCGTGAAGGCATGGGCAAAATACCAACTCATGACATCTTGAGCTTGTTTTACGGCCTCGTGCCAACGGGGCAAATTTTTACGAATACACTCGTCCGCATCTTTGTAACCAGTTGTGCTCAGATCAATAATTTTTACCACCAGCCCTTCGCTGAGCGCGAGATCAATACCACGTTTACTGGCGTTTTGTCCAGCTTGGTCAGCGTCATAGGCAATAAGTAATGTTGAGGTAT
>CAZQNF010000046.1:0-7230 GCA_964594675.1 uncultured Gammaproteobacteria bacterium
GGGAGAAGGGGAGAGTTGTCTGAGATTTTCAATCTTTTCTTGGTTGTATACCATGAGTTGGCGTTCGGTAATTGCGTCGCCCGCGGATACGCGCCGGGCATTTTGCGCCATGGTTTCACTGCGTACTTCACGCTCCCGTACGGCCAAATCTATTTTTTGCTTTATAATAGTTATGTGTTCTTTGGCTTCGTTAAGAAGAGTGTTTTTTTGAGCATTCTCAGGCATAAGATTGTATTAAAAAACCGCCTTTTTGGGCGGTTTAAGGGCGATTAAAATTTTGTAGAAAATAAATGATTCTATATTTTTCCATAGGATTTTTTCAGTATATAGAGTTTGAGTGTTTATGTCAATTAAAATAAGGTATTGGAGTATAGGAAAAAACGTTATTTTTCTTGCAGTTTTACATATTCCACAATAGCTTTTTTAATATTTTCATACTCCTCACGATTTTTTACACCTAGAAAAGACTGCATGGCTCCAAAGAATATCTTTTGGATAAATCGAGTTTTTTCCTCAGCTACTTTTTGTAATTTTTTCATCGTGTCGGGCGAATCGCCATAGGCATCAAGTATGCGTTTTACGGTAGCTGTATAGTCGACTTGGGAGGATTTATTTATAGCGCTAGCTGATGAGATGATAAGTAAAAATAAATCTCTAGCTTGTTGTTCGCTTAGAGAAAGGTCAGGCCTATATTGGCTTTCTGGGTCGCAAATATGAACGTTTTGTTCAGAGTCAATTATTAAATTCGGTAAAATAATTTCTCCCCAAATTAAGCCAATACCGTGGATATCTACCCTTAATTTTTTTGCGACTTTTTCCAAAATTTTCATCAGATCCTCGGTAGTATATTCTTTAGCAAAGCCGCATTCACCAAAATCTTTCATTTTGTCTTGCCGAGTGAACAAATCCTGCAGATTTATACTCGGGATAAATGGCATAAGGATAGTATTTGGATCCGAGCACTCTATCGTTGGAATTTGTGTTTTGGCCTCAAATAAAGATTTCCAATGTTGGGAATCAACTTTTTTAATACGACAGCCGACCAACCATTTGTGTGCTCGGTCAATTATGCTGCGCGTTACCCATGAAGATGGAAACTTGTGAAGGGCAAAGAGTCTTTCGCCGCTCGGAAGTTTTATAATCCGTGTTTGGGCGCTGAAATTACAAATTTGAGAATCGTAAGTAGTGGCTACTGGGAAGCCATGGGCGATCGCCGGGAGTTGCAAGCGAGTTTGAGTCGTTAAATCTTGTACTGCTTGATTGATAAAGTCTTTTAGTTCTTCTGGCGGGATAATTACGGTTGTTGATAAAGGTTTGTCTACGTTTATACGAGCAATTCTTTGGTATGTTCGTTCAAGTGCGGCCGCATCTGCTTCGGGCTGATTTTTTAAGTCGGCTTTCGCTGAAATATTTTCTCTCGGAGGAGCAAAAGTCTGTTCGGGAGAAGGGGAAGAATCTTTTAAAGATTCGCCGATCCCGTTCAAGCCATCGTATGATTTCATATTTAAGAATGCTACAAGACAATTTCATCAATTTTATCGGAGATTAATTATAATGTCTATTTTTTATTTGCTAGTAACTTATAATAAAACAAGAGTCTTTTGCAAAACTCCTATTTTAGGCGGCCGAACGATTGCGCTCGGCCGAGAGAAGGAATAAATCTTAGTAGCTGAGTAAGCTTGCGACCTTGACGCCCGCAGCGTTCAGTTTGGCACGAGCCCCGAGATCGGCCAGCTCGATAACGACGAGCGCCCCGACCACCTCGCCGCCGAGTTCCCGAACCAGCTTCGCACCCGCGAGGAGACTCCCACCGGTAGCCAAGAGATCATCCACCAGGACAACCTTGTCGCCCGGTTTAATCGCCGTCGTGCTTAGCTCAAACACCGCTGAACCATACTCGAGCGAGTACTCAGCGCGCACGACCGGCGGTGGCAACTTCCCGGCTTTGCGGATCGGGACAAACCGCTGGTCGCTCTTTGCAACCAGCGCCGCGAGCCACAAACCTCGGGAATCGAGCCCGGCGCACACGTTCGCGCCGCTAAGCTCAGAATCCATCTGGTCGATGAGCTGTTGTTTCAGGACACTGCGCAGTTGCGGGTCTTCCATCAGTGGGCAGAAGTCGAGAAACATAATCCCAGGTTTGGGAAAGTCCGGAATCAAGCGCACGTGCGCTCGCAGCAATTTTTCGTTGGTTGAGTTCATAGTCACCTCGGTTTAAGAGTTGGGTTCTTCGCTCCAGGCCTTAATCAGCTTGCTTAGGCTGCCGTGGCCATCGGTGCTGAAGGTCTCGTAGAGTGCCTCAGCGAGGAGCTTGTCGAGGGGAAGCAGATGTAACCACTCTTGGTGTTGGGCTAAGTAGCTATTGTCCCGAGGAATGGACTCCGTGACAAACACTTGTGCATTCAGGTTTTGCAGACGCTCCTCCGCGCTCACCAAACGCTTTGCACCGTTTAGCTGTTCCTCTTTGGGCGAGAAAATACCATGCGTCGCCGCGATGTAAATCGTCCCGACGTTTTCTTCGCGCAGTGCCGTCACACTCGACTTCAGTGAACCGGCAGTATCAATCATATCATCGAGAAAAATTGCATCCCGGCCGTTTATTTCGCCTTTCCCATTAAAGTAGGTAATAGCCGCTTCGTTGGCTCTGGGCCGACGTTTGCCAAAGTTGAAGACTTGGACCTGGGGACTGATCATGTCCGCAAACCGCCGGACTCGCACCACGCCGCCTTCGTCCGTGGAAATAGCCACCAGTTGGTCGTATTTGCCTTGGTAGAGTTCACGAAAGTGCTGGGCAAAAACGAGCGCGCCAGGCAGGTTGTCGAGGGGATTTTTGAAAAATCCCTGTTCCTGGTCGGCGTGTAGATCCAAGGTCAGAATATTCGTCACTTTGGGGCACAGTTCCAGAAGATCGGCGATGTGTCGCGCTGAAATCGGCTCACGTCCTTCTGCTTTCCGGTCTTGGCGCATGTAGGGCAGATAGAGGAGAATGAGGGAAATGCTGGCTACCGACGACAGATGTAACGCCATGCAGGTGAGGTAGAGACGGATGAGTTGCTCGTTGGGATTGGGATGAAAATCCCAGAGCAAATACACTTCGTGACGACGCACGCTGAACGGGATGAGGGGTTTGCCCTCGCCGTTGGCGAAAGCAGTGTAGCCGATCACGGCCATTTCTATCTTGATGCCCTGTTTTACCAGGCGTTCATGAATCCGCTTGGTGAGCGGTTCCATGGCTGGCGAGCAGAGAAGAAGTTTGTGCGTATGGTTCATAGCATTGGTCCTTTCTTGGGTTTAAGGATTAAAGATAAAGTTTTTGTTTACCGAGAAGGAGGGTATTAACGAGAATGCTCAAGCGGGAAATTTGTCCGTTTGTCAGAAAATTGTGTGGATCGTGCGAGTCAACTGTTGGGTAGAGTTCAGCGATAATTTTGCCGACTGTAGTGTGGCTAAAGCCGCGTTCGCGAGCCAAATCCACAAGCCAGGTTGGCACCAGAACTTCCTCGGATTTTACCACCACTTTTTGTTGGGCACTGTATAAGATTACTACCGCGAAGTCAACCCACTGGCCATTTTTTTGCTTTAGTCCGTTTTCTATTACTATCCACAGATTCGCCTGAGGAACTGCCTGGATTGTTTCTCTCAGACGATTTTCTGCGCCACGACGAGTTTCTCTTAGTCCAATGGGTTGTTCGTTGATGCTCGATGAAACTTTTACGCTCTGAAAGCAGCTTCCCTCAAAAGCAGTTTGGACTGCTTGAGTCTTAATGCTATTAGTGGAACCAATCGCGATAAAGCGCGAACCGTTGTTTTTGCTCATAAGTTTTATTCCTTTGTCAAAGAACGTTTAATGGTAACTTTTTACCATTCCCTTGTTTACTCTTTACTGGGTAAACAAGGGAATGGTCCGGACAAGATTCTTGTCCGGAGTTATGTTTGGCTCACTATAAAAAATAGTGAGACGAAAAAGGATATTTGCGTTACTGAAAAGCGTCATAGCGAATGTAGGTTTTTGCCCCGCAATCCGGGCACGAAAACCAGTAGCTGCTATCGCCGTCGCTGTCAGTGTGTTTCATAATGTCGCCTGGAGTGACGTGCAGAATTGCTCCGCAACCGCCCACACCTTTGCCCAGGCCGTAGCCTTTGCAAATGAACTCTTTGCCCCAGGTAGCATTTTCAGAACCCTTCTTGATAACGCGCATTGATTTCTCCTTTTGTTAAAGAACGATTGTTAGTGTTATCTAACAAAGCTAGTTTAGCGTAGCGGACATTTTATTTATATATTTTTAGGTAAAAATATTGACAAATATAATAAATTATCCTAAAATAAAAGAAAATTATATATTTATTTACTACCAAAATTTTAGTAATTTATGTCTTCTGTAAAAACAACCTCTTTACAAATGAAAGAAATTAACGAAGTTTTGCGGCGTCTAGGCATGGGTGATAAAGAAATGAAGGTGTATCTTAAGCTTTTAACCTTAAAACCAACCACGCTTACGCCCATTGCTCGGAGCGTTCAATTGCCGATTACTACTTTGCAGGCTGTGCTGACACGCTTGGTTGATTTTGGTGTTGTAAATATCAGTAAACATCGTTCCCGCCATGTCTACGAGGCCAATGATCCCAGTATTTTAAAACAACTCATGGAGCAGAAAGCGACCGAAGCTGGAAGTGTTATTCCATTTTTAAAACTGCTGCAAGGCGAAGGAGACAGCCAGTCTAAAATCCGCATATTTTATCGTGAACGCATGAATGATATTTTTCTCGAAGCGTTGGCGGCTAAACAAAAGATAATTTACGAGATTGTGGCCGCCAAGGAGTTGCAGGATATTTTGGGAGAACGTTTTCATTTTACGAAACGTCGTATTGAGAAAAAGATTTTTTTAAAAAGTTTGCGTGTTGAAAATAGGGAAATAAAAAAATATTCCCGTTCTACTCATACCCGGGAGCTGAGAGAAGCGAAATTTTTGCCGCGCGAAATCACTTTTCATGCTTCCATCCTATTTTGGGATAATTCCATTGCTTTTTTTACCTCGCGCGAAGAAGGATTGGCGTTTGTGGTTGAGAGTCGTTTAATGCGCCAAATGATGGAACAAATATTTCAACTTTTATGGAGTTTGAGTCGGAGCATGGAAACCGCGACTGAAGAAAAATAATTGGTATTTTTTTGGTATCTAAAAAAATAAGAAAATATCGTAAAATGAGTGCTAAAATAAAAAATGTCAAACCAACTTTATCCACAGCTTGCTTTCATAGCAGGTTTTTTATTTTATATTAGCCAAATAAAATTTTAATGAAAAAATGCATAAAATGATTGTAAAAAGCATGAAAGTGGAGTAAAATGGTGATAAGTGGAATAAAGTGGTGAAAAAATAGATAAAAGCTTGTCGGTTATTTATCCTACTTTCACCTCTAAAGCAATTTTTTATGTTCATTGGCGAGTATACGCACACGCTTGATCCGAAAGGTCGTTTGGCTGTGCCGACGAAATTTCGCTCATCACTCAAAGCCGGGGCGGTTATTACTCGTGGACTCGATAATTGTTTATTCCTCTATACTCTGGAAGAGTGGCAAAAGCTCGCTGAAAAATTGGCAGCTTTACCATTAAGCCAGGGCAATGCTCGCGCTTTTGCTCGTCTTATGCTCGCCGGAGCCATGGACGCGGAACTCGATGCTCAGGGTCGAGTCGTCGTACCCGAGTATCTGCGAGAGTTTGCTCATTTACAAAAAGAAATTGTGGTCGCCGGACTCTACAATCGCCTGGAAATTTGGGACAAAACTGCTTGGGATGCATATCGCACCAAAGCCGAAGCAGGTAGCGAAGAAATTGCCGAGCGGATGATGGAACTAGGTATTTAATATGAGCGAACGCCATATTCCAGTTTTGCTTACCGAGGTTTTAGAGGCTTTGCAACTAAAACCTGGCATGAAAGTGGTGGATGCAACTTTGGGGGACGCTGGACATAGTGAGGCGATGCTAGAAAAGATTTTGCCCAAAGGCAAGCTCCTAGGGCTTGATGCTGATACCGAAGCGATTCTTCGCGCAAAACGGTTTTTATACAGATTTGAAGAAAATGCGATTCTTGTCCACGAAAATTTTGTTCGTTTGCAAACAGTCGTTGAAAAGCATAATTTTTCGCCAGTGCAGGCTGCGCTCCTTGATCTAGGTTGGTCTACTCCGCAATTTGCGGAGCGCGGACGAGGTTTCAGTTTTGAGAAAGACGAGCCACTCGATATGCGCTATGGCGCCAAGAGTCAGTACTTACATAAAAATTTACCAAAAGTATCTTTGCAAGCTGCTGATGTAGTGAATAAATATGCGCTCGAAGATTTGGTAAAGATTTTTAAAAATTATGGCGAGGAAAAATGGAGTCAGACTATTGCAGAGCGAATTGTAGAAACAAGAAAATTTTCCCCAATTGCAACTACTCAACAACTTGCTGAAATAGTTTTAGCAGTTTACCGAGAAAAACTTGGCAGCGTCAAAGAAATTCCTTGGATTGGTGGGATTCATCCAGCTACAAAAGTTTTTCAGGCTCTGCGTATCGAAGTAAATCAGGAATTAGAAGTTTTAAAAAAAGTTTTGCCTCAAGCCATCGAAATTCTACAATCAGGCGGACGACTGGCCGTAATTACGTTCCATTCGCTTGAAGATCGGATTGTGAAACACTTTTTTCAAAGTTTCCAAAATAAAACTATAAAAATTCTTACAAAAAAACCTATTATTGCCTCCGAGAAGGAACTTAAAAATAATCCTCGATCGCGCAGCGCCAAACTACGAGTTATCGCTAAAATGTAAACTCTATGAGCATAAAACGCCGTGTTCAGTATAAATCCCGTTCATTCTTCCAATTTTTTGGTTTGTTTACTCTACCAAGCTGGTGTGAGTCGGCGCTGGTTCGTGTTGGACTGGTAAGTATTTTAATTGTACTAAGCGTAGCGTATATTGCTAAAACCAATTCTTCGGCCACTTCCGGTTATGAACTCGCTCGCCTTGAAAATCAGATTAATGCTCTTAATCGCGAAGTTAGTAATTTAGAAATTCAAAAGACCAGTTATGAATCCATGCATAGCATTGAAGCTCGCTTAAGTGAAATAAAAATGACTACCCCGCAAAAAATAGATTATGTTTTACCAGCTCAGCCGTTAGTTGCTCGTCGATAAAAATTTTTTAAGATGTTAAAACCATTTAATAAAAAATGGTTTTTTGTTTAGAAAAATATGTTATAA
>CAZQNF010000047.1:0-7182 GCA_964594675.1 uncultured Gammaproteobacteria bacterium
TGCGTGATCGGGGTGGAATTGTACAATTGGTTGGTGTACCAGCCGAGCTTGATGAGGCATCACTCGAAAATCTTAAAAATATTCGTCCGGAATGGGTAGTAGAAGTACGTGGAATCGTGAAAGAGCGTGGCGAAAAGCAGAAAAATCCCAACATGCCAACTGGCCTCATTGAAATTCTTCTGAAAGAAATAAAAGTTCTGAATACCGCCGAAACACCGCCATTTGAAATTGATAAAGATACCAGTGTTATTAATGAAGAATTGCGTTTAAAATATCGCTATTTAGATTTGCGTAGCGAACGCATGCAGCGCAATATCCGGATGCGCGATCAAATTATCACGTTTTTCCGCGACTATATGCATACATCCGGATTTGTGGAGATTGAAACCCCGATTCTCATGAAAGGAACACCAGAAGGATCGCGCGAATATATCGTACCATCCCGACTCCATGCTGGAAATTTTTATGTGTTGCCACAATCGCCTCAGCAATTCAAACAGCTTAGTATGGTGGCAGGTTTTGAACGTTATTTCCAAATTGCCCGCTGTTTCCGTGATGAAGACCAACGCGGCGATCGCCAGCCGGAGTTTACTCAGTTAGATTTTGAAATGTCATTTGTGAACCAAGAAGACATTCTTTCTTTTACTGAAGCTATGTTCATGAAAATGGTTCAGGATCTTTTTCCCGAAAAAACCATCACTCTTAAACCTTTCCCACGTCTTACGTACGCCGAGTGCATGGAGCGCTATGGTACCGATAAGCCGGATTTGCGTGAAGACAAAAATAATCCCAATGAACTGGCATTTGCCTGGATTCTCGATTTTCCTATGTTTGAAACCGATGAAGAAGGCAACATTGCTGCCAAGCATCATCCTTTTTGTTCTATTAAAGATGAAGATAGAGCAAAATTTATAGCTGGCGATGATCTTATGTCTATTCGCGCCAATGCGTATGATTTGGTTTTGAATGGTTACGAGTTGTCTTCGGGAAGCATTCGCATCCATGAACGTGAACTTCAAAAACGAATTTTTGATCTGCTGAGAATTTCCGAAGAAGATCAACAGACGCGATTTGGCCACATGCTCGAAGCTTTCACCTTTGGGGCTCCTCCACATGGCGGCTTTGCTCCAGGCATCGATCGTATCGTGATGCTTATGGCAGGCGAACCAAATATCCGTGAAGTGATTGCTTTCCCAAAAACGGGCGACGCCCGCGACCTCATGATGGGTGCGCCAACTCAGCTCCCGGACAAAGCTTTAAAAGAAGTCCATATTAGTAAACGTTCGGTATAATAAAATATGAAACTCGAACGTATTCCAGTTCGTATCGTAGAAAAAATAAAAAGTTTGTCGCCTCGGATTTATGTGTGGTGGATTGAGGTTGCGTTTGTTTTTGGAATACTCGCGAGTGTGGCCGTGATTCGCATTATTGCGACTGGTCATGGCTGGGTAGAATGGATCGGTGTGTTTGCGGTTACATTTACCTTTTCGCATGCGTCGGTTGCTAATAGGATGGAAGAAAAAGAGGGAAAGCGTGTCGAAAAAACCGGAAAACCCGAAGTCGAATGTTATAAAAGTCTGCAGAGGTATTTTTATCTCAAAGAAATTTGCTGGCTTGTATATTTTGTGTTGGTTGGTGCCTACTCCGCTCTCATTGGAACCGGTATTTTCCTTACTTACGGATGGTGGCGGAAAACTTGGCGTAAATATCATCCCTTAGTTTAATGCATCTATGCCGGGAATTCTCAAATTAGAGCATTTTGAAGGCCCGCTTGACCTTCTTCTGTCGCTTATCGAAGATCAAAAGCTAGATATTAGCGAGCTGGCTTTGTCGCAGGTAACTGATCAGTATATCAAGTATCTTGAAAATTTTTCGGAAAATGAAATTGAAGCTGCAGATTTTTTGGTAGTGGCGAGCCGTTTGGTCTATATCAAATCGCGCCTTATTTTACCCAGCATTACTCCGAGCGAAGAACAGGAGATTGATATTACTGATCAGTTAAAACTTTATAAATACATTGTTGAGTTGAGTAAAAAAGTTTTGCAGCGCTACGAAGATGGGCGACAATCATTTGCTCACGCTGAGCCGGTACGTAAAGTTCAAGAGTTTGTGCTGCCAACCAATTCGCTTGCCGATAATTTGGCTAGCAGTATGCGCCAGATTATCGCCCGTCTAAAACCTCCTGATCCGCTCCCGAAAGTCAGTATTCTCAAATCTGTTTCCATTAAAGAAAAAATTCAGTCTATCCGTGCTGCTCTGGACGAGCTCCGGCGATTGACGTTTAGTCGCCTGGTTCCATTTGATAGTGAGCCGATTGATGTAGTGGTAAGCTTTCTCGCCATTCTTGAAATGATGAAGGCTGACATGATAACTATTCAACAGGAAAAAAGTTTTAGTGATTTTACTATTGAAAGAGTGTAAATATGAACCTTGTATCTTCGGTCGAATCTGTTTTGTTTGTGGCGGGTAAACCGCTCTTACCACAAAAAATTGCTTTGTCTCTGCAAACGAACGTGGATGAAGTACTTGCAGTTCTCAAAACTCTGCAAACCAAGTATAATACTCCGGAATCCGGTATAAAAATTATAGAACTCAGTGGCGCATGGCAAATGGTCTCAGATCCAAATAACAGCGCGGCTGCCGAGCAGTTTATCAAAACCGAGCTCAGCGAAGAATTAACTCGAGCGCAGCTTGAAACCCTCACGGTTATTTCCTATCTAGGTCCTATTACTCGTGCCAAGCTCGAACAGATTCGTGGGGTGAATTCTTCGGTCATTATTCGCAATCTCTTGTTACGCGGGTTAATCCAGGAAAATCCCTCAACGCTCGAAATGTTGCCCGAGTACCAGGTTACCATGGAGTATATTATGCATTTAGGGCTTACCAAAATTCAGGATTTGCCAAGTTATGAAGAGTTTCGTAATCATCCGTATTTATTGCTTAAGTCTTTATAAAATATGTTTAATCGAGTAATAAATTTTATTTCTTCTTTTGGAGTTATTACTCTCGGGGTTTTTCTTGTTCTCGGAAAATCCATCGCTTTGCAGACGCCTCAAATTGTTCAGTCATTTCCTGAGTCTCAAGATCGTCCGGTTTTAAACGGTGGCGATGTCAATCCAGCCGTTTTTTTTCCTAAAACTACCCCAACCATTCCGCTCGCTATAAGCGCGGTCTTTAGTTTTCCCAGCACTACGGCAGTCGCGGCAATGGTGACTGATGATAAAACTGATACGGTTCTGTTTGATTATCATAGTGATGAGCCCCGAGCGCTTGCGAGTATCAGTAAACTTATGTCAGCTTTGGTAATTTTGGATTTTCCGATCGATTGGTCGGCTACAACCACGGTCGTTCAGCCGGATATTGATCAGGATAATCATATATTTGCAGGCGAAAAATTTACACTCAATGATGTTTGGAATGTCGCACTGGTTGGTTCATCTAATAGCGCCATTAATGTTCTGGTACGTGCCACTGGTTTGTCTGAAGCTGATTTCGTAGATCGTATGAACACGAAAGCTCGTGATCTCGGTCTTACCTCTGCGCAATTTAGCGAACCAACCGGACTTGACGCACGTAACGTCGCCACAGCCAAGGATATTGATCAGTTGTTAAAAACTGCTTTAAGTAAGGAAAAAATTCTTAAAACCCTCCAGATTGGCGAATATTATGCGAAGCCTCTTAACAAAACCAAATTGCGCCGCGTGTGGAGTACAAATTGGCTCCTGACACGCTGGACGCCAAATAATTTTGATATAAAAAATATGGCCGGTACAACCGGTTACATTGAGCTATCCGGCTACAATTTTGCTGTCCGCCTAAGTGATGCTAAACAGCATGCTCTCAGAATTATAGTCTTGGGTACACCAACCAATGAAAGTCGTTTTACCGAAGCCAAAAATTTGGCCGAGTGGACAAGTGGTCATTATCTTTGGCCCGACGATGAAGGGTATGATAAGCTCGCCGAATAGCATGATGCGAACTCTTAAAAATATAAAAAATCTTCACCAAAAACGTGTCTTGGTGCGCGTAGATTATAATGTGCCATTAAAAAATGGAATTGTTCAGGAAGATTTTAAAATTCGCCAAAGTTTGCCGACGCTTCAATATTTGCAAAATCATGGGGCTAAAATTATTATAGTCAGCCATTTGGGCCGTCCACAGGGTGTGCAAGAAAACGCAAGTCTTCACCCTATTAAAATTAAGCTCGAAAAATTTTTAAAAAAGAAAATTAAATTTTTTGCACTAAATGACCTTAAGGCAGCTGTAGAGTATACCCAGAAAATGCAGCCGGGCGAAATAATCATGCTTGAAAATATTCGTTTTTCTAAGGACGAAGAAAAGAGTGGTAAAGTTTTTGCCAAACAAATTTCAGAGCTCGGGGATGTGTTTATCCTGGATGGTTTTGCGGTTGCCCATCGTAAAGCCGCTTCAATAACCGGTGTTGCAAAATATTTGCCTGCTTATGCTGGCTTACTGGTGGAGCGGGAAGTAAAGTCGCTTACTCAAGTTATGTCTCGCCCAAAAAAGCCGTTGGTAGTAGTGCTGGGCGGAGTCAAGCTCGAAACCAAAATTCCGGTTCTCAAAAATCTTTTGCCATTAGCCGACCATATTTTGCTCGGTGGCGGGATAGCGAATAGCCTGCTAAAAGCGCATGGTATAGATATCGGTGATTCTGTGTACGATGAATTGCCAAAAAATCTTTTAAAAATTCTTGGTAATAAAAAAATTATTCTTCCGGTTGATGTTGTAGTCGGTAATCAGCTTGGTAAAAAAACCAAAACCCAATTTGCTGATGAAATGCGTTTTGGTAAAAATGAAGGTATTTATGATATTGGACCCAAGACCCGAGAGTTGTATGCAGGTATTTTAAAAAGGGCTAACACTATTGTTTGGAACGGAGCTATGGGATTGTTTGAACAATCGCCGTATCAGCATGGTACGTTTGCTCTCGCGAAATGTATCGCTCAGTCAAAAGCCAATACGGTATGTGGCGGTGGTGAAACTGTCGAGGTTTTAAAACAGCTCAAACTTACCTCCAAAATTTCCACTATTTCAACTGGTGGGGGAGCCATGCTCGAATTTTTAAGCGGTAAGAAATTGCCGGGTATTCAGGCGGTCTTTAGCCAATAAATATATGGATCACGATGAACAAATTCGTTTATTTGAAGAAAGACAGACTTTGGTTAGACTGGCACGAACAGATGGCAGTTTACTAGAGAGGTCTCACGAAGCCCCAATCATTCCGATTTTTAAAGACAAAATTTCTGAATTGCAAGAGCCTAAATTAACTGATATAAAAAAAGCTCAAATAAGAAAATGGCGAAAAGAAATTGGAAAGAATGTTTCCAAGGATGAGGTGGACAAACATTTAAAAGAGTATAGGAAAGTTGGTGCAAGTTCTTTAGATGATTTTATCAAAAGTTTGCTACTAGGAAGAAATTATGTTTTTTGGCAAGAAAATGCAAGTATTTTTAGAGCTCTTTGTATTTTGGCCGAAGAAAGAAACTTGTTATAAAACAATTTTTATTTTTGTGGTATAATAATTAAAATATATTTTATTCATTTTCTTACAAGTTTAAAACTTGTAAGCAATCTACATAATGTATGCCTACATTAAAAACACCTACTTCATTTATGGAGCCAGAAAAACGAGTTGAAAAAGTTTACGTTTCTCCCGACAGCAGTCATACTTGCTGGAGTGGCTGGTGCAATAGCGGTGGAGATTTCGGAAAGAAAATTTTACTTACTCTCGTTTGCGTATTGTTGGTTTACGGAATATTTTTACTCGGAGCGCTTATCCGCAACAATCTGCGCAAGTACGATGTGATTGGTCTCGCGGATCGCAGTGAACGCACTATTAGCGTGGTGGGTATTGGTAAAGTAACCGCCGATAACGATACTGCTGTTACCACTATTGGCTATACCAATACTGATAAAGATTCCAATGTCGCTCGCGAAGCCAATAAAAAAGTAATGGACCCGCTTTTGCAAGATCTTAAAGCAATGGGTATTGCCGAGGCAGACTTGCAGTCAAATTTTAACGTAAATCCAAATTACGTTTACACGGATGGAAAAGGCCAAGAAATTAAAGGTTATACAGTAACTAATAATGTAACCGTAAAGGTTCGTGATCGTAGTAAAGTAAGTGCTGTGCTTGCCTTAGCCGCCAAATATGGCGCTAACCAGGTAGGTGGTATTAACTATAATATTGATAATACTGAAAATTTAAAAGCTGAAGCTCGCCAAAAAGCCATTGCAGACGCTAAAATGAAAGCTCGTGATTTAGCCCAGACGCTTGGAGTACGCGTGGTAGCTTTGGTGAGTTATAATGAATTTGAAGGAGGAATTATGTCACCGGTTCCATATTACGCTAAATCTATGGATATGGTGGCAGGCAACGCCATGGCTACTATGTCTGGCCCAGAAGTAGCTGCTGGCAGTAAAGATGTTGAGATGAATGTAAATATCGTTTACGAAATTGTTCCAATCTACCAATACTAGAAAATAAAAACAAAAAAGAGCTGAAAAGCTCTTTTTTGTTTACAATGTTTGAATTTGAATAAAAATGAATGTTAACTTAACTAGACATTTTTTGTTTATAATGTTATATTATTCCTGTTTATTTTTTTAGTAAAATTTTACATGTATGGAAGGAGAAAAACGTCTACGTCCCACCTATTTTGTTGTTGTCGAGATTTTAAGTGTGGTTGTTTTTGCAGTTTATATACTGCTAATCATTGCCGCTCTCGTAAAAGCTGCTCCTTCTTTTACGTGGCTGCGATTTTTTTTAGTAGTTCTTGCGCCGGTTTTTGGGTATATATTAGCAGATTTTTTTTCGGGGTTTGTTCATTTTCTGGGTGATAACTTTGGCAGTGAAAACACGCCATTTTTTGGGCCAAATTTTATTCATCCGTTTCGCAACCATCATATTGATGAAAAAGCGATTACTCGCCATGGATTTCTGGAAGTAAATGGCACAAATTGTCTTATTTCGCTTTTTTTGCTTATCCCGCTCTATCATTTAGTCGATTTTAAGAGCTCATTTTATATATTTTTGTTAGGTGAGCTGGCTGTGGCTTTATTTATCGGCATCTTTCTTACCAATCAGTTTCATAAATGGGCACATGCCGCGAACCCGCCAAAAATTATTTGTTATTTGCAAAATAAACGACTTATTCTCTC
>CAZQNF010000048.1:0-5531 GCA_964594675.1 uncultured Gammaproteobacteria bacterium
GTGGTAGCGCGACCGTGCTCGGCTTTACACCCGCCAAACGCCAGGCAGAATTTCAAAAACAATTTTCGCTCGTAATGGGACAAAAAAATCAATTGTGGTGGGATTTGCCAGCCATGGAAAGTTTTATCCTCAATAAAGAGATTTATGAAATTTCCGATAGTCAATTTAAAGCCAATTTAAATGAATTAACACAAGTACTTGAGATTGGTGATATTTTGGATATTCCAGTTCGCAAGCTTTCCCTTGGTCAGCGTATGAAATGTGAGCTGGCCGCTGGCCTACTCCACTCTCCTAAAGTTTTGTTTCTGGATGAACCAACGATTGGGCTAGACGTTGTTTCGCAAAAAAATATTCGTGAATTCCTCAAAAAATACAATAAAGAGAAAAAAACGACCATTATTCTTACTTCCCACTACATGGAAGATGTAGAAGCGCTATGTGAACGTGTGGTTATCGTTAACCACGGCACCCTTCTCTATGACGGTGGGCTCAAAGATTTGGTTGAAACCTATGTAAACGAGAAGATCTTGGAGGTCACTTTCACCGAACCAGTTGCAAAAACCGTTTTAGAAAATTATGGCACGGTTCGTGAATATTCTCCTGAACGAGCTGTTATTTCCGTACCAAAATCACAAACCAAAACTCAGGCTGTTAAAATCCTGAGTGAACTACCCGTCGACGACATTCTCATTAACGAAGTACCTATTGATGATGTAATACGAAAAATTTTTAGTGAGAAAAAATAGAGAGACAACTATTTATATTTCTATATATTATTCGGAGGCAAAAAACCTACATCAAAAACGTATTTTTTAGGATTGTTTCTGTCAACGTATACCATTATCTGCATACGATCACCAAGAACTTTAGGCAAATCGCTCACCCAAATATTATGACTGATAAATTCAGTCGGTACCGCGTTTATCGGATACGTACCAGTTGCATAAATTTTATAAGGCGACTCATTATTTACTTTTAAAGTTGTGTTGTGATAAACCTTGGTTATAGTGGCGGAAATTTCATAACCATTACTTTTGAGGAAAATTAACCTATTTTTTCGGGCATATGCAAGATACCAAGACATTAACGCCAAAGCAAGTATGATAACTCCTGAACCCATAAACACAACCGGGAAAAGATAGGTTTCAATAAAAGAATTTATATGCGCAGCCTGTGGATTATCCTTTCGGTAAAATATTTCCACCTTTTTTCCAACCGGAGGTTTTGAACTGGAAGCAAGCGAGGAGGTATAGATAATATTTTGGCCATCCAAAGTTGTAAATTTTACTACAGCTTTATACATATCAGAACCTTTTTTGACACCAGCATACTTTGCATCAGTAATTTCTCCGGTAGTTTTTTCTGATTTTGAAATATCGCGCAGTTCAGGATACCCAAGAAATATTCCAACACCTAAAAATACCAAACCCAAAAAAATAAGAACGAGTTTATTTTTTGTCATATGTAATACTAGAAATAATATGCTCCATCTCTGGAGTAATAAAATGAGTTAAATCGTCTTTACCAATATCATAAATTTTTCTAAGAGAAATTATTTTATCTTTTAAAATAAAATCAAAAATAGTGGCACATCCTTTTGCTCCCCCAATAAGGTAATTTACTCCTTCAAACATATTAACTTTAATTATTTTTGGTGGCGTGTAAAATGGTTTACCTGAATCATCTTTTAAATCTGGAAAACATTCATATTTAGCATTTTCTTCCAAATCTTTAAGAGTTAGTTTTCGGTCATCAGAATCATTTTCTTTAACGTCTAAAATATACTCATGTACCATGTACGTTCCACCGGAAATAAATCGACCAAAACGATATGATTCTACTTGATCTTCGACATTATCCAAAAAAATCGGTTGAAGAGGTTTGTCTGCCACAGCCCATTTGTCCGAATAAGGAACTTCCAAAGAAATACCTGATTTTGTTCTTACTTGTGTCCATACTGGCTGAGCGGTTGTTTTCACCATTTTTTTATATATTGTATCAATATTTTCTATCCCAAATTTTTTCACCATATCTTCAGTTGGGCTAAAACTAGCCTGATCATAATATGAAGTAGTAGAATTTTCATCATATTCTCCAGGAGAATTGGTAGCAAAAGCAGATGGAGTATTGTTAGCGTGTTGATTAAAATAACTGCACCCGCTTATAGGAAAAATTAACATCAAAACTGCTATAAGAGAATATTTTTTTATCTGTAACATGCGAAAACTAGTTAGTACCATTTTAAAACCCGTCGACTATAATTTTAAATTTTTTTTAGCAGTTATGGTAAGCGGAAGTTTTAATGCTTCCTCTATTGTAACCCAGCGCAGTTCACTGCATTTTTCCGGTTCCATAATTTTAAGTTCGCCCTGAACTATACGACAAACAAAAATAGTGGCTACCCAATGCTGCTTTTCCTCGGGGATAAAATGATCTATCGTTTCAAACGTTTGTATTACCTCAATCTCTACATTTAATTCTTCTTTCACTTCACGAATAATAGCACCTTTTAAAGTTTCACCAAAATGAACTGCTCCGCCCGGCAGATTCCATTTTCCAGCTTCATTTCGAACATTTTCTCCTCGTTTCATAAGGAGGATACGCCCATCTTTTTCCTGAATCATCGCGCCAACCCCAACCCCAATATAATCAACACCTGGCTTCATATTTTTTATTAAAATAGTTTATGTTTTTTTAACACGACCTCACGAGCAGTCTCATACTTTTTTACGGCAGAAATCTTAAAAGGCAGTTTATAGACAAAACTTGGCAGCCACGAGCTCATCCCTTTTTTATTTACCACCATTTGTTTTAAAACTTCCGGGATAAACACTCCATTTTTCCCATTTTCAACCATCGTAAGCCAAATATCCCAATCCTGAAAACGCTTAAGTGACTCGTCAAATCCCGGAAAATCTACTCGACGAATGAGTGCGCCTGTATCAATATAGTTATATTTTTTTAGATCCTCGGTGTTAAATACTTGCGACTTCATAATTTTCCAAGCGAGCTTATACTGACCATAAGCAAAACTTGCTGCCGGATGATCCTGTAATGCTTGATACATTTTTTTAAGCATGTCCGGCTGTGCGAGCGTATCTGCATCCCAAAAAATGACATATTCGCCTTTTGATTCGCTAAAACCTCTATTTCTAGCCGTTGGGGCTCCACTATTTTTTTGGTGAAAAATTTGCAGAGATATCGAATTTTCCTGTGCCAATCTTAAAAGTTTATTTTCCAAATCTTTAAAATTATCGACACTTCCATCATTTACAATAATAATTTCGATAGGACGATAGGTTTGGTTTAAAGCAGTATTTAAGCTTCTTAAAATTACGTCTGCCTGATTGTAAATGGGAATAATAATGCTAATTAATTTTTCCATAACTTACATAGTAATTTTTTTAATCTGTTCATCCCAATTAAACTCTTTTATTACTCGAGCTCGGCCGGCTTCACCCAATTCTCGGGCATATTCCCTATCTTCCAATAGTTCTATAATCGTTGAAACTACATTATTTTCGTTATAGGTATCAACCATGAGACCAGTTTCTAGGTCCTTCACTGCTTCACTTACACCACCAGCTCGCCCAGCGACCACAGGCAACCCCGAGGCAGCTGCTTCAAGAAAAACTGTCCCCCAGCCTTCTTCCGCTGCTTCGTCTTTGTGTGTAAGCATAACAAATACATCGGCCAAACGATAGAGCTTTGGTAACTCCGCATGCGGCACACTGCCCAAAAAACGAATAATATTTTGCAAGCCGTTCTTTTGAATAAGCTTAATAATTTCTTCACGCTTCGGCCCATCGCCCACAATTATCCATGCTAAGTTTGGAATTTTTTGCAAAATTTTCGGCAAAAAACTAATCAAAATCGGGTATCCTTTTCCATCAGCGAGCCGCGCCACTGTAATAATCACCCGCTTACCGGTAAGCGCCAGCTCGGCCTTAAGCTTTGACACATCCTCTTCGGTAAATGGATTTTCCACAAAAAAATCACTTGGGCAGGGATAAACAATTCGAATTTTAGTTTGGTTGATAGTTGGGATGATACTTACAAGCTTGCTCTGCAAAAATTCACTATTTACCACCAGAGTTTCCGCTTCATCACAGACCCGTTTCAGTTTTTTCATTTTTTTACTCCCGCGGACCAAATCCGTACCGTGCAAAAAAATCGTAAACGGAATTTTATAAAGCTTTTTTATAACCATCGCCACATAACCCACTGGTAATACTTGATGGACGTGAATTGCTTCTATTTGCTCTTTTTTTACGATCTTTCTTATCTGCCAGATCATTCTGAGCCACTGTGGCCAGAAAAACGCAAAATATGGCGTGTAACGATACGTTTTAAAACTATTTTTTACGTCAATTTCAACGTCACCTTTCGCTTTTGGAGCATAGAGGACTATTTGCTCGCTCGGCACATGCTGCACAAAATTTTCTACATACGAAGCAATGCCACCAATCTGGGGTAGGTAATCCAAAGTAATGATAAGCGTTTTTTTCATATTTAATTTAAGAATTACGGTGAAGAATACGATTTTTTATACCTTTTAATTCTTGCAAACTAAAAATTCTTAGTAAGAAAAGACCTGTAGTAAATACTATCGTTCCCACTATAATCGATATATAAAAAGTTATTTTTTGCGATACCGTAAAAACAATCACCCCCATAATAGCACTGTTCAAGAAAATTAACACAAAATTACGCGCTAAAATAGCATGCTCAATAACAATCTGCTTTTGCACAAAATAATACCCCAAGGCAAACAAGACAAAGTTACTTACCAAATACGCAATGGCTGCGCCTTGAATACTTATAATTGGCAGCAAAATAAGATTGAGAATAATATTAATTACTAAAACCGTAAAAATAATACCTGTTTGGGTTTTTTGTTTATTCGTACCATTCAAAACCGCACCGTTAATTACGCTCAAAAAACTAAAAATCGCGCCCGCGAGTAGAATCTGTAGCGGTACAATTGAAGGGCTATAACCTACTCCATACCAATGGATAATAATCGGACGAGCCAGGGCAATAATTCCCACCGTAATCGGCAGCAAAATAACGAGTAAATATTTAAAAGCTTTTTGATACAGTGGAGTAATTTTTAACGAATCCTTAAGGAATAAGCCGCTAATAGCCGGATAAATACTGGCGGAAAAAGCTGAAGGAATGAACTGAAACGCAAACGCGATTTTATACGGCACGCTCCACCAACCCAGTTCTTGCTTACTCAGCATATGAAGCATGATGAGCGAATCCGCATACGAATACAACCGTCCACTTAAACTCGCGAGCGCAAACGGCCAAGCCAGGGATAAAAGACTTAGAGAAAATGCTTTATTAAAAATAAATTTGAGCTTAAGCTGATAATTTTTCCTCACGAAAAAAGCCGCGTAACAAACATTTAAAAAACTGGGAATAGCATAGGCAATAATGAGCCAATACAGTGGTGCTTTGGCAAAAACGGCCATACTGCCAATAGCCAAAGTTATGGCTTGCGATAAAATAATTCCCAAAGATTC
>CAZQNF010000048.1:5631-7052 GCA_964594675.1 uncultured Gammaproteobacteria bacterium
GTTAAAATCGGTCCAAGCCCAAAATCTGCAAGCGTGGTAAAAATACTGGTAAAAACTATGGCTGCAAAATATTCGCCGGTATTACTAATACCAATGGTTCGGGCGATAAAAGTAAAATAGGCAAAAGAAATAATCTTTTGCCCAATGGAAGCAATGGTTAAAAACGAGGTATTTTGCGCTGTGTTATAAGCCATAACACAGTTAGTATAGTCTTTTTAAAGCTAAAAAACAAGCTAAATATTCTTTTTAAAGCATCCTTATCTTACCATTCATCTGAGTTTCAGATTCTTCACGCTTTTGACATATTTCCCGAAGAATCATTTCTGGAAATACTTTATAGTCATTACTCATTTTTACTAGATAAATAAGTTTTTTGACCAACCTATTTTGATCCTCGTTTAATTCTTGAGAAATTTTTAAAGCTATTTTTCTAAGTGCGACAGTATTTCTTCTGCTTGGGGTCTCTCCGTCTGTGATAATAGGAAGTTCTGGATTTGTAATAAATTTTTTTACAATTGTCTGCGCTTCAGTTTCTTGTTTTACAATTTCAGACTGCCCTATCGTTTGCTCAAATAAATTTAAAATATTGGAATTCCTAACTATCAAAGTAACTTCATCAGAAGTTAAAAATTTTAAAGATAAATTTATATATTCTTCCAGACCTTCATGTACTCTGGTTTTCATGTTCAAACCTCTTTCAGCTGCTATTTCTTGCTTTCTTCTTCTTCGATAGGTTTCCTTTCCAGAATCAAATGCGTATTGAAAATAAGCTTCTGCTTTTGTATCAGAAAATCCATGTGTTGTTTTAAATTTTTCAAAACATGCTTTTACTTCTGGTAGACTCATTAACTCATGATAATCGCGCTCTTTAGCCAACTCTATAATTGTACTTAAACCCAGGACTGAAAGGTTCATAAATAAAGTATCAAAATTAACTGCACCAAACTTACGCCTTTAATAATTAATTGTCAAATAAGTTTTACACAGATTTTATTTCCATACTTTATACCACAAATACTCTGTTAACTGCTTTAGAAAAAGCCAATATTCTTTGGTATTAAGTTTTGAGGAGCTAAATTGGCGCATGCGAAAAGTATAGCCAATTTCTTTCACCTTTTTAAAGTTCCCTTTCATTAAAATTTCCAGTAAAATTTTGTACCCAACTGTATCCAGGCTAACTCCAGCAATTACGCTTCGGCGTAAGAAAAAATAACCACTGAGCGGATCTTTTACCCTCGAAAGCTTCTGTGCCAAAAAAACTCCAACATTCGAAAGCGCTTTACGCCACCATTGCCAATTTTCTACCGTGCTCCCCTCGGCAAATCGACTGCCCATTGTAATGTCATATTCTTGCAAGGACAATATGAGTTCGTTTAAAATACTCGGATTATGACTTAAATCCGCATCCATTACCCCCACAT
>CAZQNF010000049.1:0-6852 GCA_964594675.1 uncultured Gammaproteobacteria bacterium
TCTAAGGTTGATTTTGATTCTTTAATAGCAGAACTACGTGATCTAGAATCACAAAGCAAAATATCTGTTGACGAAATGGTAGAGAAACTGCTCGCATTACACCACGCCTATCGTCATACTGATATTTCCGACAAGGAATATGAACCAACAAGATACGCAAACTTAATACAGAAAACCAGGGGATGGTTTGGGCCTGAATTATCAAATATTTTTGATAAAATGGGGGTTCCACTAGGTGAACGTTGGTTACTAGGTACGGCATTGGGTGAAATAACTCGCAGTTGCGGACCAACCGAGCTATTTTTTGCCTTAAAAGAAGCATTACCACTGGTTACCCCTGAAGCGACTGCCGTATTAAACGACCTCAACCTGAAGGAAGTGGCGAGTGGTATTAACCCGAACAGGGCAATTTTTTTACCCGCCACAAATACAATTGGAATGAACCTGGAAAAAGAGCCACTAGATCCTTTAAATATTTTGCTCGACTTATACCAATTAAACTACAGTTCTGGCATGCGCGCATTACTTCATGAATATACTCATTACTTACAAGGGAAAAACGCCTTTGCTCCAAAAAATAGGACAACTGATGTTGTACCCCATTTCGATCAAACAACTCCGGAAGGAATAAACCAAAATATTATTACAGAAACTCATGCCCATCAGGCGCAGTACAGCTCAATAGGGCGCTACTTAACTACCCATGAAATTCTATCTAGAGTACAAGGAAAGGACTACAAATTTGAAGATAACGCAAAAAATGTCGAAAAAATTATTACAGCCAACCATCAAATAAGGCAACTACAAGTTTTGGGAGGAAACGACCCGGAAGTAGCCACTATTGTCGGGCTCTCTCGTTGGGATGAAACAGCTGGCAAATTCGATCTGGTAGACAGTGTAAACAAAGCACAGATGGAAAAAAGAGGTATGGATGAGGAGGATGTGGAAGAACAAATAACCGCAGAAGAAATAAAAAGGAAAATTCTCGTTGAAAAAATGAGGTTGGCTATACAAAAAGTTGTTTTGAGCGCACGTTCATGAAAAACTACCGATTCCCCCATTACAGATCTCAAGAAGCTTGCTAACGTTTCCTCTGCTCGCATAAAATATACATAAAACACCATTTTTATAATATGGTGTTTTTATTTGCTCGACCAGAATTAAAATCTAATAATTATTGGATTTAAATTTTTCCTTTTTTAAAGAATCACCAGAATTCAACGCTACCAAACTCTTAATTTCTGACCGAAGCCCTTTGCATTAGTTTAAAAGATCTGTCACCAGCTGCTACCCTTTTCCAAAATCAATTATTTCATAAAAACATCGGTACTGATAAAAGAAAAAGCAATTAAAAGCGGCTATTAGCATGTTATACTAGTCAACCTGTAACATTTTACTCTTTTCCGGCATTATCCTTGTATACTCCTTTAAAATTCTCTATGCAGACGCAAGCAGAACTTGAACTCGTCGCCCAGATAAAACAAGGCCAACGAGCGGCTTTTACTCCCTTGTGGGAAGCAATAACCCCCAAACTTTATGGGTATCTGCTCAATACCCTACGCAACGCCCCAGCTGCAGAAGATATTTTGCAGCAAACCTGGATAAAAGCGATTGAAGGTTTACCAAACTTTCGGTCGCAAGGCATAAAATTCAGCGCCTGGCTGTTCGCGATCGCGCGCAACGAATGTCGGCAAGCCTGGCGCACCCAGGAACGCCACCCCACCCAACCTTTGCCCGAGGACGACCTCTCCCCCGCCACCTCGCACCATACTCAGCGGGTGGAGCAAAAAATCCTCATTGAAGAAATTTTCCGTGAATTATCTGCCGATGACCAGGAAATACTGCGCCTGCGGTATTTGGGTGAATTTGAATTTCGGGAAATTGCGGCCATTTTGAATATCTCCACTATCAGCGCTCGTGTCCGCGTCCATCGCGCACTAGCACGCGCTCAATCTATCATTAAGACTTCTTAAGATATGTTTTTTACTGACAAAAATACCCACGAGCTGCTTAAAGCTTGGGCACACCAAACACACAAACTCCCCAACCGAAACGAAGAAATAAAAAATTCTGTTTTTAACCATTTATCTTCTCAAGAAAAAAAGATAGCTTCATCAAACTGGAAAAAAATATTTTTTCATGCTTGGAAACTGCCGGCTTTAGGCACCGCCATGCTCTTGGCAATAGTTATCACAAATCAATACCTAAGAGATACCTACCAAGAAAATTTACCACCCGCAAAACCTTCACCAATTGAATATTCAGATAAGGATTCCTCTGATGGCTACCCCGACCCAAACAATTCCTTAGGGGTAAATTATGGATCTGCGACCGGTTTAGCATCTGCCGAACCACCTTTTGTCTTCAAAGCTATTGAGTCTCAACTATCAAAATTTGAAGAAACATTTGGGACACAAAAAATTTCAGATACGCGCGAATACTTAAAAACAGATTATACCGCCAGCATTAGAGCCCGCCACGTTGCCGCTACCAGTAGACGCATCCAAACTATGATAAGAGGCTATGGCGGACGCATCGATAGTGGCGATATTCAAGATGAATATTCTTATATACACTTTGCTATTCCACAAGATAATTTGGAAACCTTCCGCACCGAACTGTACCAACAAACCGGCGAACGTTTTATTATCGAAAGTACTCAGTTTACCAATCTTCTGTCCCAAAAACAAAATATTGAAAAACAAGCTCAAGATACCGAGCAAACACTTCTACAAATTGAAACTCATCGCGCTCAAGAGACGAGTCGTCACGACACAAACGTGAAAAATATGAAGCAACAGCTTGTTCGAATTAATATCAACATTCAAACAGTTGAATCTCGTTTACAGCTTGAGGTAGAAAACGACCCGCACAGAACGACAGACGAAAAACTTCATAGTTCTCTGCTAAACGAACGCTATTACTTAAACCAAAACCTTCAGAATGAAAATGCGAATTTTACCAGAACTCTTAATCAACTTAATACTCAAAAAACACAAGCAATTTCCCAGCGAACGAATCTTGAAACAAAAAATACTAATCTGCTTGAGAATATTGCGACCGTAAACGGAACGATTACTATTGATTTTATAAGCATCCCTCAAATAACTGACCTCTATATCCCCTACTCTAAACTTTGGTTTTTGATTCTGGGGATAGTAATGATTTGGTATATAAAGCGTGACCGTCCGAAACTCAAATTACCGTAAAAATGAAAACCGACTTATAAAAAGTCGGTTTTTTGTTGTTAAAAAATTTTATATTTTACGCTTTTTTGCTTTTTTCTTTACCAACTCAGCCAGACGCTCCGCATACTCGCCCACCTTTTCAAAATTATCGACAAACAAGACTTTTTCACTCATACGGGCGGCCATGAAGGGAATGAGGTTATCTTGCTCGGACAAAATAATAATATCTTTTTTGAGAGCGTAGACTAGCCCCAACATCGCTCCCCAATCAGCGGTTTCATCGTGGGCGATAAATAAAACCCTGGTTGCCTTCGAGATTTCTTTGACCAGATTATTAAAAATTTCTTCTTTGGAAAGCGCTTGTTCATCTGGATTGCTCGAAATTTTTGGCTTATGGCAAGAAATATCACGTTTTTCGAGTTCGGCAAATAAATTGACGCTAAATTTTTCCATTTTCTCAGGAGCGAACGTTGAAATAACCGAAAGTTTTGGCATATTTTTCTAAAAAAATTTCATTCAAAGAAATATACTCTAAAAATAAACTCTTATTAAGCAACAATCCCAACCTAAAGACTTTTTAAGAAAAGACCACTTCTATTCTAAAGAAGCGGTCTTAAACTTACAACATTCTTTAACCAAATGTAAACGTATACGCCTGAAGGCCTTTAGACTCAATAAGTAGCTCTAACTGATTGACACTTATACCTTTAGTGCTTCTAACAAGGCTATAAAGCCGTTCATCACTAATATTTACGTAGCTTTGTCCGTTTTCAAAAATTATATCTTCGCCAGCCATTTCTTTGGTAAGCGGCTCCCCTCCATTTAACACTTTTACCCGAACGGGTTTTTTGGCACTGGCAACAAAATAGACATTGCGTCCAACGTAGCGATAAGAAATTTTCGCTCCCGCAGAAAGATTTTCGGCATATTCATCGACAAAATTCCATTTCCCACCTAGATAGAGGGTATTTATACTCGTATTTTCCGGAATAACAAGATTCTGCTCACCATCATCACCCTTGTCGCCGTTGCCGAGCAGTTCATTTCGATTGTAGCCAAAATAGGTTTCCGGACTCAGACGCGGACTTGGTTCGTTAATAGGTTCGGTTACATTTACCGTGGTCATATTTTCTTTTTTAGAAACATTAAGCAACTCTTGAATTTTGGCTTCCGTTTCGCTGTAACCACCCTCGCCAATATGATCGTAAACAATATTACCATTTAAGTCAACCAGATATTTTCGTGGCCAATAGTTATTTTTATAGGCGTTCCAAGTGGAATAGTCGTTATCGAGAACGACCGGAAATTTAATACCAAATTTGGCCATGGCTTCTTTTACATTATCAATATTTTTTTCAAACGCAAATTCTGGAGTATGGATAGCGACAATTTCGAAACCCATATCTTTGTACTTATCGTACCAAGCGTTAAGGTATGGGAAAGTACGAATACAATTAATACAGCTATAGGTCATAAAATCAATCAGCACGACTTTTTTCCCGACGATATCAGCGAGTTTAAACGGTTCGGTGTTTACAAAACCACTTGGATTTACGATTTCCTGGTAACGCGGATAGACTTTTGTAACTTGGCCATTGATTATTTTGGTAGTGTCTATAACCGGCATATCTTGAGATTGTAAAAGTTTTTGTTCGAGCTTGGTAATATCAAATCGGCTGTTAGTGGCAACATAGGTCTGAATCTTTTTATCAACGCCGCTGATGATAAAAATACCCACCAAAACAAAAAGAACACCTAAACCGCGCTTAAACCAACCATGTGAATCCGCAGCAAATCGTAGACGCTTAATAAGGCGTTGTCCCAACATGGCAATAAGCAGAAGCATAACTGATAGACCGAGCGCATAGACTACAAGGTATAACAAACCTTTGGAAAAACTTTGCGGCAAAACTGTGGCTAAAATAAGAAAATACGTGGGAGAACAGCTGGAGAATACCGGGCCAAGTGATAAACCAATTAAAACTTCGCCTAAACGAGATTTTTTGCTATTCGATTCACTCAGGAGTTTATTAGATCTTCCCAAGAAATTAAACTTGATGGAAATTTTTTCCCAAGCAGTTGGAAAAATACTAATGAGACCGAAAATAATAATGATGGTGCCCGAAATAATATTCCAAACTTCTTGCGGAATAGTAATAAACGCGGTACTGAATTTAAGAATAAGAGTAAAAGCGACCACTGTAAACGCAAGCGAAGCGGTAATAATAAACGGACGCAAGCGATCGTGCGCATCGTTTACGGACCCGCCGATAATAATCGGGAGGAGCGGCAAGACGCAGGGCGCGAGGACAGTGAGAAGTCCGGCGATAAAAGAAATAAGGAGTAAACCCATACAATATTAATTAAGTTTAAGTTGAATATCTGCGAGCGACCCGCCACCGATCCATTTTTTGATCATATTGCCATTTTTGTCGACCTGAACAAAGGTATGTTGGATGGTAACACCATATTTTTTCTTGAGCTCAAATGAAGAATCATAATCTACCTTAAGGATCGCGAGACCAGACGGAATTTTACTGCTTACAATATTTTTATCAACGGCTTGGCAGGTTGGACACCAACTTGCTTTAAAAAAGAGAACTACTTTTTTATTCTCAGCGAGGGTAAGCTTTTCTGGAGTATAATCGGCGTAGATGCCTTGCGAAGCAACCCCCAGATCATTCATCATGCCACTTCCCTTAACCTTAGCATCTGCGCTTGAACTTACGGCTACCAGACCATTGTTTGGCATATTCATAGCGTCATGAGCCATCATAGTGCCATCCATCATCATACCATCACCTTCTTTCATCATCATTTTTGCACCATCCTTTTTCATTACTTCGCCGTTCATCATTACCTGAGTTCCATCTTTCAATGTTATATCATGATCCATTTTTACCATGTTTCCATCTTCTCTTTCACTCATCATAACTCCATCCCGCATCATTACCCCGGTCATATTCATAGCTGAACCGGTGGCCGTTTCATTACCAGTCATGGCTTTATCGGCGTTAACTGTCATTTCCATTTGCGTTTCATTTTTTACTATCGGTTTTTCGCAACCAGCTCCCAGAAGCATAACAAATGCAAGCGCGCCAACAAAAGTAATGGATATATTTTTATTTTTCATACCTATGTATTTATTTTTACGAGTAATTAAATGTTAAGTACAGTATACATAAGCGTACCAATAATGTAAAGTCCTCTTTACATACTGAACTGTGGATAAAACCCGCCTTCCTAAAAAATTTAGAGCACATGTTACCAATGCGTTAAAATTTTGACTTGGCATACAAAATAGCAACCAACTTACCTACCACCATGGCTCCAAGCGAAAAAACTAGCCACGGATCGGTATACAGAGAAAAACTTTGTACGATTATTCCAATGAGGAGTATGGCTGAACCAGTTAAAAATCCGATACGGCTCGCAATCAAGCGGTGCAAACCTTCACGTTCATCATGAATATTTTCTTTCCAGACAAAAATTCCAAACGCCACAAAAACTACTACGAGAATTCCGAGCAAAGTCATCTGCATCATGCTTGGCATGAGAATATGAAATGGATTCAAAAAAAGAACCAAAAGAATAACTATCAAAATCGATAAGGCAATTTCGCCCGGAAAATTATTTTTCATAGGTAATAATAAAAATATCTTCT
>CAZQNF010000050.1:0-6644 GCA_964594675.1 uncultured Gammaproteobacteria bacterium
CTCTCGGTGTAAACGAGATGCTCTAACCAACTGAGCTAGGCGTGCGGAATAAAAAGAAGTATACAAAACTTTTTTTATTCCGTCAACTGTGCTAGGCAACTTTACCCAAAACATCTTTTTCACCACCTCTTCTCTCAGCATAAAAAGCCACTGCCAAATCAATAATGCTAGGAGTCAAATTATTAAACGCTGATCCTAAAAGTGTTTGTACATAACCTAAACCAGCTTTACTCAACTGGCCATTAACGACTACAGCGCTTAACATTCTTCTCTCTTCGAGACTTCCAGGTTGAACTATCCTCAGTAAAATATTAGCGAGTCTTTGCCCTCTTTCAATATCACTAGTTGCTAAATTATAATCTCTTTTATCATCCGAAGAACCAGCTTCTGAATTAGGAATTGTGGTCCAGTCCCAAGTTGTCATTTTTAGTCCCTGTTCTCGGCTCATATATATTCTTATTAAAATTTAAATTAAAAATAAAGCGTTTTACATCTTTCTCTTCGTTCGGAAATTACTTTTTATTGAAAGAGCTATTAAAAAACCCTGAGCTTGGTTGGCTCAGGGAACGATGTTTTGATTTTCAGTTTTTAGGAAACTGCATCATTCATCTTCTTCCCCAGAGCAACGGCGCAAAAAGTGCGCACAAAAAGAGAGGTCTTGGAAATGGTGACCATCTTAATATCGTGATGCCAATTTGAAGGAGAAAATGTTGATTTCATATTATTTATAAATTTAACGTAACACTTCATTTTAGGGCTGTCAAGTATTTATCCACATAACAATGCGTCAACAGAGCATGACAAACGCGTCATTTAACGCCACTCTTAAGCTTTTCAGCTCATTTTAGCCCTAATTAACCCTTGACAAGATTGCCTATTTGTGATATACTTAGCTGTTTAGAATTTAATAGAGAACTATATGCGTATTGCCATGATTGGACAAAAAGGCATACCTAGCATCTACGGCGGTATTGAAAAACATGTTGAGGATCTGTCTTTAGAACTCGCCAAACGCGACCATGAAGTACTGGTCTACGCGCGTAGTTGGTATACGCCAAAAACCACTCAAAATTACCGTGGTGTACGTATTATCCATACCCCGACCGTTAAAACCAAGCATTTAGATGCAATCATCCACACATTTACTTCGACTATTCATGCGCTGTTTCAGAAGCCAGATATTATCCATTACCATGGCGTTGGCCCTTCCTTATTAAGCTTTATCCCCCGTATTTTTGCTCCACGTATTAAAGTGGTGGCAACTTTTCACTGTATTGATCGTTTGCACCAAAAATGGGGATTTATCTCACAATTTTTCTTGAAATTGGGCGAAAAGGCTATTTGTCTATTTCCACATGAAACTTTAAGTGTTTCTAAAACGATTCGTAATTACTGCTTGAACAAGTACCAAAAAATCACTACATACGTTCCGAACGGTGTTCATATTCCGGTTAAAACCGGCAATAAAACTCTGGCAAAATGGGATGTAAAACCCAACCAATACGTGGCCATGGTTTCGCGACTCGTAAAACACAAAGGTGCTCATTATCTTATTAAGGGATGGAAACAAGCCAAAAAACTTCACCCTAAGGCATTAGCAAACCACAAACTGGTGATTGCCGGAGGCAGTGCGTTTACAGACGAGTACGTGGAAAGTCTTAAAAAGATAGCTAAAAATGATCCTTCGATTGTATTTACTGGCAATTTGCAGGGTCAGGAATTGGAAGAGATTTATGCTAACTGCGCTCTTCTTGTTCATCCGTCGGAAAATGAAGGTTTGCCGATTACCGTGCTCCAGGCGATGAGCCATCAACGAGCAGTGCTCGCGTCCGACATTCCGGAACACCGCGAAGTTATTAATAACACTGATTTCTTGTTTGAAAATAAGAATATTACTTCGCTCGCGAAAACAATGCTAGGTTTAATTGCGCACAAGGAACGTCTGGAAACGCAGCAAAAAGAAAACTTGGCTTTGGTAAGCACCCATTACCAATGGACTGATATTGCGGAAAAAACTGAAGAGATTTATACGCAAACTTCGTGGTTGGAAAAGTATTTGGAACAGAATTTAAAGACGGTTTAGGTCAAATACATAAAACTATAAAAATTTTATTAAGCTGGTAGCACTTCCCTATCAGCTTTTTATTTAAGATACTTTGAATTAAACTTAAAGTAATGTAACCTATGTTCTATTCAACTTAATTTAAATTTTTAATTATGAAACACAAATTCTTATTTTTAAGTTTATTGATAAGTCTTGGAGTTGTAAGTGGCTGCGCTACTCAAAATACCTATATTATCCCTCCAAGTGAAATAAACGTATCTGAAAAACCTACTCTTTCGACATCAACCCCTACAGCAGCTTTAGACAATAAACCTCAAGAAAGTATATTGGATACAACTACTACAACATCAACAATCCCTCTAACAAAACTCAAAATGAAATCCACTGATACTTTTACCTACTCAGATAATGGAAAAAACCATCCTGTTTTCACTAAAAAATTAAGTGCCCTCGAATTTCTACCGACAGCGGAAGTTCTAGAAAGTTTAAGCCAAGAATGTGGCACAAATAAAGATGCTAAACATTTCCAGGAATTATTAAATAAATTTAAGTCACAAGATAAAGTGACTCAATACACTTTTGGTAAAAATTGGAAATGGACAATATCGATTGCACCAAATAAAATCGGATATACCGATGAAAAAAGTTTTCGATCAGACTTTGATATATGCGCTGCCGGCGGTGATGCATACCCTTTCACAATTTCCCCAAATTACATATCATTTACTTCTTCGTGTGGTAGCGGTGGAGCACTTGATGAAGAAGATATAAAAAATGCTCACGAGTGTGTTGAAACGCAAGAAATAATTGAGCAGAGCTTAAAATTAAAATAAAATTACCTTAAACAAAAAGGGTGTTTTACCACACTCTTTTTGTTTTAACAGGTTATTTCTTTATAAACTTCTTCCAACCCATCCAAATAATCTTTAATCTGATAGTTTTTCTCTATCAGCTTTTTAGCTTCTTGAACCATGTTATCTACCTCAGTCGGACTCAGGTTTATAGCCTTTCTCACCACCTGGGCTAAATCTTGAGCATTTTCTGGTTCAGCGAGAAATCCGGTTACCCCATCTTTCACCATTTCTGGATTGCCACCCCGGTTTGACGCGACCACGATTCGACCGTAACTCATGGCTTCAAGAATGGCGATTGGGCAATTTTCGTAAAAAATCGATGGGAGTACTATAACTTTCGCTTCTTTCATAATATTTTGCCAGGCTTCGCCCGTAACCCAGCCATAACGCTCTATATTGGTTAAACTATTTTCTTTTATAAAATTATCTACCCAAGCATCTTCTGGACCAGTTCCCGCGACGATTATAGGTAAATATCGCCAATTTTTGCAGGCTTCCATAAATAATTTTATACCTTTTTCGGCGTGAATTCGTCCCAAAAAAACAATTTTGGTGCCGAGTGGATATTGTTTTATTTGCGATGTAAAAGGATTGCGAATGAGTGTAAGTTTTTCGGGTGCAAAACCGTATTCAAGCATTTTGGTTCGCATAAATTCACTGGGGCAAATAAAGCGATCAATCTTTTTCCAAATGCCTTGCAATTTGTAATAACATGCTTCTATTTCGCCAGCAAGACTTGGCAGAAATTTGTCATTTATACATTTATTACGCACGCAGCCAAAAACTTGTTGGTAAGCTTTTTCATCCAAATGATCTTTAATTAAAAAATTTCGACTGGGACTAAGCGGAAAAAAATCATGAAGCGTGAGTAAAGTGGGAATTTTATATTTAAAAAGCGTTGTAAAAGTGCTGGCTGAAAGATGGTGATAAGCGCCATGAATATGCGCAACATCAGGTTTTTCTTTTTCTATTAATGCCGAGAGTTTTTGCTCAATTTCCGATGAAGTGAAAAAACGTTTGAATACTTGCCATTTTTCTTTTAAACCAGTAATTTCAAGGAGTTCCGGAATTTCTGAAGCAAAATATTTACTATACTGCGAAGGGAAATTTTTTGGATGCTGCATGGAAAATTCTACTACGTCATATCCCCGATCGCGTAGTCCAGCTATGGTATCAAATAGGACTACTTCTACCCCGCCGCGACGGTAAAAAAATTTATTGATTTGTAAAATTTTCATAGATTATTTTTGAGCAATGAATACGAGATTTCTTCCTTCGGTCGGAGAAACTTTCGTGGTGCCACTCGCATAATAATTATCGAGTATAGTAAATCCAACTTTGGTTAGTAAATTACCCAATTCTTCCAAAGTAAAATGATGATAATATCGTTCGGCCATAACTTGACCAGCCTGATCTTTCCAGGGAATAAGATAATCTTGACTATTAATTTTCTGCCAATCTTTTTGGAGCTTCGTTTGTGCCCAATCGCTCTCTAAATTCCAAACAGTAATGATTATCTTCCCACCAATTTTTAAGGTAGTGTAAAGATTTTGTAAAAGTTCAAGGCGAGATGATTCATCTGGAAGATGATGAAAAGACGCAATTAAAAATACGAGATCAAAACTTTCTAAATAATTACTTGCGTTAAAATTATCGCTAAATTCTACCCATCCAGCGGTAATTTCTGGTAGAAAAACCTCACGTGAGACCTGAATCATGGCTTCGCTTTGGTCATAGCCCAGGTAGTGAACAGACTGATTTTTCAAAAGATGCACGAGTCGGCCATTACCGCAGCCCCAGTCAAAAATGGTTTGGTTAGGAGTGATGAAATCAGCGAATTGAGTAAGTTCACGCTCGCTCGTGCGGGTGGCCGCGTAAAGCACCGCAATACGGTTGTAATTTTCTCGAGTTTTTGCTATAATATCGTTCATATTGCTGATTTTTACTATGACTTTGGCAGAAAAAATTATTCTCGAAGCAGCCGAAAAACTTCCTCAAACCGAGGGAGAATTTAACAATCTTAAGCGCATTTTCATGCGCTCGGAAGTACACAAAGAAAATTTGCCGAATAAAACCGAACTGTTGTCAGCATATCACAAACTTATCCGTGAAAACAAGGTAAAAAAGGATCTGCCGCTGGAAAAAGTCCTCATGCGCCGAGCGGTTCGCACCCTCTCGGGCGTAGCAGTCGTAACTTCGCTTATTAAGCCCTACCCTTGCCCGGGCAAATGCGTATACTGCCCGCTTGATGAGCGCATGCCAAAAAGCTATCTCGCCGAAGAACCAGCGGCGATGCGCGCGCTCACACTAGAATTTGACCCATACCAACAAATGGCCAAACGCATTGAAGCTCTGCAAAATAATGGCCACCCCGCCGATAAAATTGAGTTTATCGTGAAAGGCGGCACGTGGAACTCGTATACTTTGCAGTACCAATATTGGTTTATTTTAAAATCGTTTGAAGCCTGTAACCGTCTTGGTAAAAAACGTCCTCTCCCTTTGTCGACGTTAACAGAAAATTCAAAACTTCCCGACATTAAAGCCGAACTTTTTAAACAGCAAAAGCTAAATGAAAAAGCGAAACATCGTATTATTGGCCTAACCCTTGAAACCCGGCCAGACTGCATTAACCACCACACCATTTGGTGTATGCGTGAGCAAGGTGCCACTCGCCTCGAGGTTGGTTTACAGCACACCGATGACCGTATTTTAACCCTCATTAAACGTGGACATACCGCTGAGGAAGCACAGAATGCCATCGAACTTTTAAAAAACTACGGTTTTAAGGCAGATTTTCATATGATGCCGCAGTTGCCAGGTGCCACGCCGGAGGATGATTTAAATTCTTTAAATGAACTTTTTACCAATCCGGGCTATCGGCCAGATATGATTAAGGTCTATCCTTGCACGGTTATTAAAAATTCCGAGCTGTATGAGTGGTTTGAGCGTGGCGAATATAAAGCGTACGAAACCAGCGAGCTGATTCGAATTCTCAAAGAATTTAAAAGCCACATCCCTACTTATGTCCGCATCTCGCGTCTGATTCGCGATATTCCGGGACAATACATTGAAGAAGGTAACAAAATAACGAATTTGCGCCAAGTAATCGAAGATCAGATGAAAAAAGAAGGTAAAAAATGTAACTGCCTGCGCTGCCGGGAAATCGGACACATAAAACCAGAAAATGTGCCGGACTTAACACCGCACTTATTTGTGGAAGAATATGAAACGCACGGCGGAACAGAATACTTTTTAAGTTTTGAGGATAAAGACCGCAAAGCCGTGATGGCGTTTTGCCGCCTAAGAATTGTTGATCCAAACAGTAAATTTCTGGCTAAACCCAAAGTTCGTTATCAAGCCTACGTGCGCGAACTGCATACGTATGGACAGCTCCTCGCACTCGGCGCCAAGAACGCTGACCACAGCCAGCACAAAGGTATGGGAAAGAAACTTCTTGATGCGGCGGAAAAAATTGTGAAAGATAAAGGTGTTAAAACATTGGCGGTGATTTCTGGAATTGGGGTGCGGGATTATTACCGAAAGTGGGGGTACAGACTGGAAAATGGGTATATGGTGAAGAAATTAATTAAATAATCATAAAAATATGGAAGAAGATTATAGCCCATTTCTATCCTCCAGCCAAGATAAAACAGATGAAGATTTATTGGATTCTAAGGTTGATTTTGATTCTTTAATAGCAGAACTACGTGATCTAGAATCACAAA
>CAZQNF010000051.1:0-2072 GCA_964594675.1 uncultured Gammaproteobacteria bacterium
AATTCCGGCCACTCTGGACGCTCAAAAATACTGTCAAAATGCCGCTGCCAATCGTGGTCGAAAAATAAATTATGATGAGCGAGTTTAGGTATTTTTTTATTAAGTCCCAGATAAATAATAAATCCAGATGGCGCAATAGTACGTTTCTGCCAATAACTTTCCGGATAACTTTGGTGCTCCGGCGCCAGGAGTTTCGTTTCCGCAAAATGATAATCCCCGTTCATAACCACCACATCGGCTAAAAAACTTCCTTGGTTAGTTGCCACTTCAGTTACATTACCGTCTTTTACCGCAAAATTCGTTACTTCGTGACCATATTTATACTCTACTCCCAAAGATGAACCTAAAGTTACAAACGCTTCCACCACGCGACCAATCCCGCCTTCCGGATACCAAACACCCAAGTTAAAATCAATGTGCGACATGAGCGAATAAATCGCTGGCGTATTCTTGGGCGAGCCGCCCAAAAAAACCATACTGTATTCTAAAATTTTCCTGATTTTTTCATTTTTAAAAAACCGCTTAGTGTAACGATCAAGCGTATCAAAAACATGTAATTTTCGCCCCTCTTTGAGCATCCGCCAACTCAAAAATTCAAACACGGATTTATAATCTTTATACAAAAAATCCTGCACCGACACTTCGTATTGGTACTTGGAATTGGCTAAATATTTTTTAAACTGCTCAGCCGCACCCTGTTCCATTGATTCAAAGAGTGCCATATTTTTTTCGAGGCTTGAACTTATATCGACATTTTCATCTTTCCCAAAAAAAATTCGGTACGCCGGATCAAGCCGCTTTAAGACATAAAAATCACTCGCAGTTTTTCCAAATTCTACAAAAAAACGCTCAAAAATATCTGGCATTAGGTACCAGGATGGCCCCATGTCAAACGTAAAACCCTTTTCTTTAAAAACTCTCGCCCGCCCCCCTGGACCGTCGTTCTTTTCAAGCAGTGTAACCGTGTATCCGTCTTTAGCGAGGAGCGCGGCGGCGGACAGACCACCAAACCCGGCCCCAACCACAATCGCAGTTTTTTGTTTTACATTTCTTAGCATAATTCACGAAAAGATTTTTTAAACACTTCGCGATTTAAAAAAATAAACAAACAGCCAAACACAAACGGAATCCACAACATTTTAAAACCGGCTACCCCCACCCAAAACAGTAAAAACAAATAAAGACTGGTGGCAGCCGCGGTTGGCAGTTGATCCACGATAATTCTTCGTAACCTAAACAGTATCAAAGCCGCCCCCATCCCCATAGTTCCCGATATTACCCAACCAACATAATTTATTACCGGCACGCCATAGTATACCCCACCCGCCTCCCAACGCCAAAACCCGAGCGCCACCGATACCGGATCAAGCACCATATCAAGCCACACCAAATATAAAGTTCCAACGAAAATAGAAGCGTATCTACTTTTTATTTTGTCTCGCACCAAAACAACAGTTCCTACAATAAGCGTCGTCCAAGCAAACGGCAAAGTAATAGGAACGAGTCCAGCAATCCGTAACCCAGCCTGCGACAAATAGGAAAAATGTCCATAAGGAATTCCTGTTTTTAGAGCAAAAGTCTCAATAATAATTCCTAAACCGCCCAAAAATACAATAAGAAAAATGGTATTTTTTAACCCTAAACCTCTTGATAGAGCAATTGCTGCTGGCACAAACAGAAAAAATACCGCCAAACTAGAAACAAGACTCATGTTTGGGCTTAACGGTACATTGGCCGTAAAAAAAGCTGAAAGCACAATAAAAAAATGCACTATTACAATAATAGGCTTTTTATAGCGGTGCAAAAAACTCAATGACACAGTTTAATATTAATAATGAAATTATAGTTTACTTATAAGACTTTTTCAATACAAAAACAGCCCCTCTTGCGAAAAGCTGTTCTATAAAGCACCCTATTTATTCTCTCTATCCGGCTACCTATGCGCTCAAGTGTTTGAGTTCATAGGTAGGGGCCGGACGAGAGATCGGGCCCCGGGGGACCCGCAACCTCAAGTTTTGCGGTAGATGACGACACTCTCCATTACGGGACCTCCACTCGGAGAGTCCCTCACG
>CAZQNF010000051.1:2082-6617 GCA_964594675.1 uncultured Gammaproteobacteria bacterium
CAGCCACCCCGTCATGGCTCTCTCCGAGGAAGACATACAGGGCTTGCCCTGCCTTCAAGGGTTTGTAGCCCTTCGGGCGGACCGCTGGGATGGTCTTCTTGCCGAAGATGGTCTGGCACAGGTGCAACCAACCTGCTCCCACCACGGCACAGAGCAGCCCCAGGCCGATGCACTGGAAAAATCCAAAAGTAACAGTCGTCGTCATGATCTCAGCTCCTGTTTTGGTCTCTTTACACCTCTTCCCGGGTGCCGGAGAGGTGCACTTTGGAATTAGCGGCTATCCTAGGCTCTATTTATAGAGCGTATAATACCCGCTAATTCTTTTTTTAAAGAACAATCTTTAGTGTTTTATTTTTATCTTTTCTATCATTAACAAATCAGTATACCACAAAAAACCACTTTTGTCAATGGTGCTTGACAATATTTGCCTAATTTTAGCCACATCTTCCTTTTTCTTACAGTTATATAACTTCTAATTGTCAATTTAGTTATCATTTGTTATTATTTACTTAATTATCTGAGCAAAAATTAGATTTTGTTCAATTTTCTCCTTAACTTAAGGAAAAAATATCCGGTTATTTATTAGCCTAACCAAAAATTTTAACCAAGGCTTTAAAATAAATAGCGCTCAAGGTTTAAAAAGTTTTCAAGCAGCTTGCCAAAGACACCAGGTTAATCCGCAAAATGCAGCCTTTAACACAAACAGTAATTTCTCTTTTTTAAAGAGTCGACGTAACGAAGTATTATAAACTTTATTTTTAGGATTCTATGCAACTTCCCATTGGTTCCATTATCGCCTCTGGCCCGGTTATTATCGAGGACGGCCACGTGCTTCTTACCAAAGAAATAAAGCCTTCCGGTATCACCTCTTGGATGTTTCCGGGTGGTGAAGTTGAAGATTTCGATAAAACCCTAGAAAATGCCTGCTGTCGCGAAGTAAAAGAAGAAATGGGAATTGAAATCGAGATTATAAAACCACTCAAACCAACCATGCTTTCACTGAATGGTCGGGTAATTATTCTTATCCACTATCTGGCGAAGCGTATTGGTGATATAAAACCTGGAACAGAAATTGCCGAGTGGAAATGGATATCTATTAACGACTTACCAAGCGACTGTGCGCCGAATGTGTACGAAATCTTAAAAGATATAAACCTATGATTTACGAATCTTTAGAATTTAAATAATGAAAAATATTTTTCTATTTTCATTATTTTTTAAACTATGAATTATCAAACTTTATCTGCCTACGATCCAGCTCTCCAAGCTGCTATTCTCAAAGAAAAACAGCGCCAGGAAGAAGGCTTAGAAATGATTCCCAGTGAAAACTTTGTCTCACCAGCTGTCCTCGAGGCGCTCGGTTCTATTCTTACCAACAAATACTCCGAAGGTTACATCGGCAAGCGTTATTACGGTGGCTGCGAATTTATCGACGAAGTAGAAAGCCTGGCCATCGAACGCGCTAAATTGCTTTTTGGCGCTGAACATATAAACGTTCAGCCTTTGTCAGGTGCGCCCGCCAATATTGCTGTATATTTTGCCCTCATGAAACCAGGCGATACGATCCTAGGTATGGATCTATCTCATGGCGGACATTTAACTCACGGCCATCCTGTAACTGCCATGGCTAAAATTTTTAACTTTATCCGCTATAAAACAACTCCCGAGGGCGTTATTGATTTTGCCAACCTGCGCGAAATGGCCATCGCCCATAAACCAAAAATTATCCTGGTTGGCTACTCAGCCTACTCGCGCGAAATTGATTATACCCAAGTAAAAGCCATTGCCGACGAAGTTGGCGCTATCACTATGGCGGACATCGCCCACATCGCTGGGCTTATCGCTGGCGGTCAAATGAATAATCCCGTTCCCCTCTTTGATGTGGTTACCACTACCACCCACAAAACTCTCCGCGGTCCGCGTGGTGGCATGATTATGTGTAAAGAAAAATTCGCTAAAGACATCGATAAATCCGTTTTCCCCGGTCTCCAGGGTGGCCCTCACGAAAACAATATTGCTGCCAAAGCGGTCGCATTTAAAGAAGCGCTCGAACCAGCCTTTAAAGATTATGCCAAACAAATTAAACTAAATGCCAAAATTTTGGAAGAGGAATTTAAGAAACGAGATTACACCATTTGTTTTGGCGGCACCGACAATCATCTGCTTTTGATAGACGTTACACCAAAGGGCGTGAGCGGCAAACAAGCCCAAATTGCGCTTGATGCAGCCGGCATTACCCTCAACAAAAATATGATCCCCGATGACCCGCGCTCACCCATGGACCCGTCTGGGATTCGTCTTGGTACACCTGCCCTTACCACTCGCGGTATGAAAGAACAAGAAATGCGCCAAATCGGTGAGTTTATTGACAATGCTATCCAAAACTATGATAACGAAACAGTATTAAAATCTATTCGTGAGCAAGTAAAAGCTCTTACCAAGCAATTTCCGCTTTACAACTAGAGCACATCTACATTCACAACGAATAAATTAAAATAATCCTCTTTATGAGGATTATTTTTTTAATAGTAAATTTGCTAAAATTTTTGGCGCTTCCTAACTAAACACTCACAACTTTCACCTCATCAATATTCCCAGCTTCACCCAATTTTCCGCCAGCCACCAATATAACTTTTTCCTGCGGATTTACCACATTATTTTCTTTCAAATACGCAAACATCCTGTTATTTCTCTCCTCCACAGTTTCCGCTGAAATAACAAACGGACGCACTCCCCACGACAAATTAAGCTGTCTACAGACTCGATCATTCATCGTAGCCACATACATCGGCATTTCCGGACGAAATGAACTTACCAGTCTTCCAGTCGTCCCACTCGTTGAAGAAGCTAAAATAGCTTTAGCATGGATTTCTTCCCCTAACACTGCCGCCACTCGGGCAATTGAGCTGTTTACCGCTTCTTCCACACCAAAATTAAATTCCGGAACTACATTGTCCAGCGGCGATTCTTCCGCACACACAATCGCATCGGCCATAGCCACAATTGTCTCTACAGGATAGCTACCAGCCGCCGTTTCATTACTCAGCATGAGAGCATCCGCATGGTCAATGACTGCGTTTACCACATCGCTCACCTCGGCGCGGGTCGGTCGACTATTTTTTTGCATAGAGTCGAGCATTTGAGTCGCTACAATTACCGGCTTTGCCAATTTGTTGGCTTTTTTAATAATGGCTTTTTGCACGAGCGGCACTTCGCCAGCCCGAATCTCAAGCCCCAAGTCTCCGCGTGCGACCATAATACCTCCAACTTCCGCGAGAATTGTATCAATATTTTCTACAGCTTCCGGACGCTCAATCTTGGCGATCACCATTATCGGTGCTGGAGAATTTTTTCTAAGTTCTTTGGAGAAATCTTCAATACATTGTTTTAATTCTTTAATATCTTCAGGTTTTTTTACAAACGACAGCGCAATTGCATCAACTCCCATCTCAACACCAAAACGCACATCATCTTTATCTTTTTCGCTTAAGGCTGGAATTCCCACGAGCGTACTATCCGGAAAATTGAGGCCTTTATGGGAAGAGGCTATATTCCCTTCTATCACTTCCGTAAAAATTTTGCTACTTTCAATACTTTTAATTAAAAGGGTAATATGCCCGTCATCTACCAAAATTCGCTCACCTACTTTTAAAAATTTCTCTAAACCTGGGTATGTAATCGGAATTTCTTGATTTAGATAATCACTAATGGCAGTATTCAGAATTATTTTTTCACCCTTTTGTAAAATTAAGCCCTCAGCCGGCATAGTACCCAAACGCATCTTCGGACCTTGTAAATCCTGCAAAATCATAATTGGCTCACCTGTTGCCTCAGCAGCTACACGAATGGTTTTTATAAGTTCAGCATGATTTTCGTGGGTGCCATGAGAAAAATTCAGTCGGGCGCTGTTCATGCCCGACTGAATCATTTTTACAAGCGTTTCTTTATTCGCGCAAGCTGGACCAACCGTTGCAACAATTTTGGTTTGCTTTTTCATAAAAACTAATTAAAAAAATATTTGTCGCAAAGCCGGACCAGCAAAAAAAATAACAAAGAGAACAATAAGAAGAAGTATAAATAACCGTATCCAATTCCCAATCAGCATCCAGGTCATGGCTTGTTGCAACCGTCGGTTTTGCTCATAAATAATTTGTGACCACTTAAGATTTTTTTCGAGTAGACCCTTGATATTAGACTCTTCGGAAGTTGGCAAAGGTATTGACATAAAAAATTATTTAGAAGGTTTAGATGAAGGTTTGGTAAGTTTTTTTAATTCTTTCTCAAATGTTCCGACATCTTTAAAATCCCGATAAACACTCGCAAAACGAATATATGCTACAGGATCAAAACTCTGCAGATGTTTCATCACAATCTCACCAATTTCCTGACTTTTTATCTCTTTTTCTCGAACTTTTTTCTTTTGGATATCTTTTTCAATGGAATGAATAAGTGCGTGAAAATTTTCTTGGGTAAAAGAACGTTTGGTAAGGGAACGGCGAATACCATCTTCCATCTTATCACGCATATAACCTTCC
>CAZQNF010000052.1:0-6442 GCA_964594675.1 uncultured Gammaproteobacteria bacterium
AACTGTAAGTCCGCTATGCGCTGACCGGCTATCGATTACACTAGTGTCAGCGTTATTACATACCGGACAATGCATATACAGGTATTATGGATTAATTTTCTTGCGTAAAAAGGCTGGCATCTCAATATCTTCATCTTTGTCTTTAGACACATCTTCGCGAGAAGGAAGTGGGTGTTGTTGTGCCGGAGGCGGACTCATAACGCGAGGCGTAACCGGAACAATCGGTTTAGGCGCAAATTTACGGTCTTCTTCTCGATCATCACGTTTTAAATAATTACTTGGAGTGTAACGTCCACCAGAGTAAAACGATGTTTGTGCCGAAGAATCATCCTCTTTTTTAGAGAGCATGCTTGGTCTTTGGTCATCAAACCCGGTCGCAATCACCGTAATACGCATGTTTCCAGACATAGTATCGTCGATGATAGCACCAAAAATAACACGCGCATCGTCAGCCGCTGAGTTAGTAATAATCTTGGCCGCTTCGTTTACTTCACTCATGCTTAAGTCTGGACCGCCAGTAATGGTAAAGAGAATGCCGTGGGCTCCATCAATCGAAAGTTCGAGAAGCGGACTCGAAATAGCCATCTTCGCTGATTCAATAGCCTTATTTTCACCAGTTCCGGTACCAATACCCATAAGGGCTGTACCCGTATCTTGCATAATGGTTTTAACATCAGCAAAATCCACGTTAATGAGACCGTGCACCGTAATAAGCTCAGAAATTCCTTGCACACCCTGTTGCAGAGTCGCGTCCACAATTTTAAACGCATCCATTAAACTGGTTTTTTTATCAATAATTTGTAAGATTCGATCATTAGGAATGGTAATGATAGTATCAACATTCTTGGCCATCTCATCCCAAGCTTTCGCAGCGATCTGAGAGCGTTTAGGCCCTTCAAAAGAAAACGGTTTCGTAACCACCGCAACCGTGAGAGCACCCAAGTCTTTGGCAATTTCCGCAATCACCGGTCCAGCCCCGGATCCAGTTCCACCACCCATGCCACACGTAATAAAAACCATATCCGCGCCCTTAAGCATATCGCGGATTTCATTTTGCGATTCTTCGGCCGCTTTCTTGCCAACCTCTGGATCCATACCAGCACCGAGGCCGCGCGTAATACTTTTACCAATATGAAGTTTTTGCGTTGCTAAATTATGATGAAGCGCCTGAATATCCGTATTCATGGCTACAAACTCGACGCCTTTAATTTTTTCCGCGACCATTCGATTGACGGTTGAGCCCCCTGATCCCCCTACACCAACCACGAGAATTTTAGCCAATGTTTCAAGCTCTGGTTTCACCTGTGGCATAATAATGCAGTGTAATTAAGTTAACGTTGAATACTTTTTGTATTCACTTTTTTCAATATATAAAGCGAAATACGTCAATTTATTGTATAGTCTTGAAGCGCCAGTGTCAAGAAAAAAAACGATGTTATGTGTATAACTACGGAATCAAAGTTTTCATCCATTTTTTTACCTGATCAGAAATCCCACTACTCGCTTTTTTAAGACTGGTTCTGACCCCGCCATTTTTATCATACCCCTGGCTAAAGGTATTTTTATCCATAATACTCCCCCATTTTACGAGACCAACTGCTGTAGCAAAACCCAGGTCATTTACTTTATCGGTAACGCTGAGCATATTAAGCGGATAACCCAAGGTAGCTGGCAAACGGAGGGTTTTTTTGGCGAGTTCAATAAGGCCTGGAATCTTCGCTCCAGCCCCTGTAAATACCACACCGCCCGGCAAAAGCCCACTGCGTTGAACTTTATTAAGCTCCTGGTTAATTTTACGTAAAATTTCTTCTACACGAGCTTGAATAATTTCTACAATATATTGTTTTTTGACCATCTCGTGCTCCTGGGAACCCAGCTCATAAAGATCAACATCTTCGCGTTTACTAATCACTTCCGGCGAACAATCACCATACGTAATTTTTACGGCTTCAGCAATATCAATAGAGGTGCGCAGACCAATCGCCAGATCATTCGTAATATGCTCGGACCCAATGGGTAAAATAGCTGTTTGTAGCACATCACCTTCTTCGAAGGAAACCATGCTGGTGGTGGAACGGCCCAAATTAATAACCACTACCCCCAAATCTTTTTGACGCTGTGTCACCACTGCTTCCGCGTTGGCGAGCACTGACAGTACCACATCTTCAATCTCAAGACCGGTGCGGTAAACTGCTTTACTCAGATTTTTAATCTGAGAAGAAGATCCTAAAATAATCTGGGCATCAACTTCCAGACGAATACCAGTCATACCAACCGGATCTTTAATTCCAGTTTGCCCGTCGATATTAAACGTACGAGGCAAAACATGCAGTACTTCATAATTCAACGGCGTCGCAATTGAGCGAGAAGCTTCTACGGCCCGGACCACGTCTTCTTCGGTAATTTCGCTATCAGCTTTTGAGACTGCCACCACACCTTTACTGTTTTGCGTAATAATATGTAAACCCGAAATACCTACCCACACATTATCGATTGGGACTCCGGCCATGCGTTCGGTCATTTCTACCACTTGCGAAACCGTAGATACCACATCTTCAATACTCGTAATTATCCCCTTGTGCACGCCTTCAGTAGGCGTTTCAGCTGCTCCTAAAATTTGCAATTCTTCTACGACTTCCATTTCGCTTCTTTGAATTTTTTGCCCAACGACCATGCGCGTCATGGACGAACCAATATCAAGCCCAACAATAAAATTTTCCTGATCTTTTCTCATATTAGCTTTACCAAATATTATGTGTACAGAATAAATTATACACTATTTTTAGAAACTTCCCAAACGAGTTAAAAAAATAATTACAGCAACGGCTACAGCCATGACGGCTGACAACAAAACGGAACCCGCCAAAAGATCTTTGACTATTAAAACGGAATGATGCAGACTGGGTTTTACCACATCTACCAAATGCTCAACTGCCGTATTGACCACTTCTAAGGTAAGAACCAAAAAACTCACGATAACCAAGGCTATTTTCTCTGTTTCACTACAAGAAAAAATAAAGGATAAACTTATAACTCCTAACGCGGCAAATACTTGAAAACGAAAATGTGACTCCTCTCGCCAGGCAAAACCGAGGCCACGCGCAGCGTAATAAAAACTTCTACCATATTTTTTGAACATAGGCCGGCATTTTAATAAAGAGAATTTTTGGCGATATTTTTTACTATTTTTTCTTGGAGCGCAAACATAATTTTTGCTTCATCTTCTTCCTGGTGATCGTACCCAACAATATGCAATAATCCATGCGCTAACATGCGAGCAAATTCTTCGCGAGTTTTAACTTTAAAACGCTTGGCCTGGTCAGCAATATAAGAGTAGCAAAGATATACTTGGCCAAGCATAGTACTTTTTGGACCAAATTTGTCTTCTTGCCAGGCAAACGATAAAACATCAGTTGGTTTATTTACCCCTCGAAAAAGTTTGTTAAGACGATGCATTTCCGCAATAGAAACTAGGGTAATTTCTACCTCGCCCTGAATTTTTTTTTCGTACCGAGCAATTTCTGTAACCATGGCACGAATTTTTATTCCTGAAATGGCACAGGGCGCATTTTTATACAATTGAACCGCTATCATAAGGTAGTAGTTGCGGACGCTGTAGAAGTGGAATTTTGCGGAATAATAGACGTTGATGAGCTAGAACTCTCAAATTCAGATGAAGTAGCAAATTCCACATCTGTGGTTACAGAAGACGAGCTGGTAACAATACCGTTAGAAGATGTCGCCGAAGATGTTGCTGTATTATTGCCCAAAGAATTTTCAATGGGTAAATTAACGGTATTTACAGTTGAATTACCAAAGTGAAAACTACGCGCTATAAGTTTTAAAACCGTACGATAATGAATAATATTTTCATTTTGTGCTGGATGATACAAAATAACATAAACATGAGCATCATCCATGAAGTAATACGTTAAGAAATCTTGACGGCGAAAGCCCGGAAACTTAAAGCCAGTTTCGAAGCTTACCAGATCATCAAACTTTTGATCTTTCCCCCATTTACTAAACCAGGCTGGAAAATCTATGTCGTCGTTTTCACGGTTAAACGTGCGAATTTCAATATTTTCTCCACTTACCGTACTAAAGAGAACCTGACGATATTCATTATCCACATTATCTTCAATCCACGAAACCGGGTAATAAACTTTGTAACCGAAATTTGGATTGACAAATTCTTTGACCAAGCCCGAATCAGCAATCTTCATGGGGGTTACGCCAGAGGGATTGTACAAATTATACACTTCGTGACCATCGGTATATTTGTCACTATCCGAGTCTGGAACACCTGGATCGGTCTTAAAGACCTCCTCTTCTTTATCCGACAAACTATCATTATCATTATCAGCACTATCACCAAGCAAAGTGGAAGGAAAATCCAGTGGCACGTCTTTCAAGGAAACTGGTATCGTGGTGGTGGGAATTATTGCGTCCGGTGTGGAAGTAGGAACCGCTTCGACCGGGGTAGTGGTAACTACCGCAACAGTAGAAGTATCTACAATCGGTGTAGGCACTACAACCACCGAACTCTTTGAGGGGCGCAAAACAAAAACATAGACACTGCCGCCAGCTACCAAGAGCAAAAACAAACCTCCGATAATAAAAAAGAGTGAATGATGTTTTGACAAAACCGATGCCGGATGAAGCGACTGGTTTACCCCTGGTACACTCGCCTTTTCAAAGGCTGTTTTATCTGCCGGTGAAAGCAGGGAGTTAGTTTTCTTAACGTCAATTTCTTGTTCAAAATTTTTAAATTTTATAACTGGGTTGGCTCCAGCATAAAAATCATGCGGAATAGTATCAACATGAATATTTATAGGCGCCGGAGTGTCCAGAGGAGGTTCAATAGATTTTTTTTTGAACAACATACCCAATATGGATTAACGAGTTGTTGAAGTAGCGGAAGAAGTGCTAAAAACTGAAGTTGAGGTATTTAAAGAAGTAGATGCGGTCGGAAATGTGGATGAAGTCGTGGTAGTAGGAACAGCTGGGTTAATAAGCTTGCCCGGACCAAGTGGATTATAGCCATTTTTTACTTCTTCACCATCTACATAGCTGTCACCATCCGTATCAGGTTTTAACGGATTAGTCTTCCAAAAAATAACCTCGTCCCCATCACTGAGTCCGTCTGAGTCAGAATCAGCGCTATTTGGATTGGTGCCAATTTGTTCCTCGCGGGCATTATCCAAATTGTCCTTGTCATTATCGTTAGACGAACCAAATAAAATAGTATCGCTATTAACAGTAGTAGAAGTATCTTGCAGAGTGGTGGTAACAAAAGAATCTACAACCGTGCTCGATGTTGCCGTATTTGTTTCTATAATCACAGGCGTATTTAAGGTTGAAGTTGGAGTAATGATTGGTAAAATATTTCCCGAATTATTACCGTCAGCGACCACAGGTTTTTTAAAAAAATGCTTATAAGCCGTCCAACTTCCAAAACCTAAGACCCCCACCACTGCAAGACCTCCAACTCCCAGCAAAATTTTTCCTAAAACTGGATTTTTAACTTCATAGTTTATGCTTGACATAGGTTGGTTTTGAGCTGGCGCCATCACAGGATCGTTCTCCATCTTTCTTTTGAGAACACCAGCTGAAAGCGCATCATCGCTCATACGAGGTGACTCAGACATACTGGGCAGACTGTCGGTATTCGCAAGCATATCGACTGGCTCGGTGGGAAGATTTTTGGGAGCAAATGTAGGTGAAGGTGATTCTTCAAACATATTTTAAACTTTAAAAAAGATGATTAACTAATTAACTACATGACTATTTTTATCGATTGGGGAAAAACCTCTTTTTACTTCATAACCATCCAAGTACCCATCACCATCTGAATCTTTTTTCACAGGATTGGTTTTATATATCTGCACTTCGTCTTTATCAAGGAGTCCGTCATTATCAGTATCCACTAATCCAGGATTTGTACCGAGCTGTTTTTCTTCCGTATCACTAAGACCATCGAGATCTTGATCTGTCTTTGAGAGTGCGTCAGCTTTTTTGACAAACGCATCATCTTCAACTTTTATAACTTTCAAGGAATTCACTATATTTTCTGTCGACTGAACCGGTGCAGTGACTGAAGAAGTTTTATTTATTCGCCAAATTACTATAAAAACTCCAACTCCGATCAATAGACAAACTATAGCTATAAAAAATTTTTTAGACATACTTATCTTAATTTGGTATCGGTGGTAATTTTATTAACTGGAATTATGCGATCTTTAGGCTGATCCCCTTTTGCCCTCTCAATACGCAAGACTTGCCAATACGTCGCATCTGGATTGGCCGAAGCTTGGGCCGCATTGAAATTGTACACAAGACTAGGATTGGCAAAATGCTGTCTATTCGTATCATCTTCCGGGAAATAGACTTCTACTTTTAAAAGAGAATTGTTTTTATAATTTCTGATGGGCGAACCGTCAGC